>JBGCFJ010000311.1:0-4330 GCA_045106885.1 Saprospiraceae bacterium | reverse complement strand
CTACATTTGTAAGGCTATGTCTAAGTAAACCCCATAAGAAACATTGAGTTTATAAAATATTATAGCCTTACATTTATAGCACTACCGATTTTTTATATTCTTCCATTTATTATTTTTTATAAAAATACAAAAAATCAATCGAGACATCAATGCTATTATTTTTTCTATCGCAAAGAAACCACCATATCCTCATCAATTTTAGGCGTAGCGCCACGCATAGTTGCGACCAAAGCACCTGTTCTAGCAGCAAATTCCAAACAAACAATTAAAGGTTCTTCCAAAAAATATTGATAGAGGAAACCTGCTAAAAAAGAATCGCCACTACCGATAGTATCTGCTACTTTTATTTGTCTCGCTCTAACCGATTTAACTTCATTGCTTGGGCTGATTAAAAAAGCGCCTTTGCCGCCTTGGGTAATCATTAGAATCTTTAAGTTAAATTTTTCCTTCATTTTTTGCGCCAACTCAAAAGCGTCTTTATCTGCAAAATACCAACCGCCAATTAAGCGAAGTTCTTCGTCATTCATTTTCACTATATCTGCTTTATCCAATAATTGTTCTAATAATTCCCTTTTATAAAAAGGGGCTCTTAGATTAACATCAAATATTTTTAAAGCATCCGTGGCGGAATTTAACAAACTAAGCAAGGTATCGCGAGTCCTTTCTGTTCGAGCCGCCAAACTTCCATAGACAATCGCTTTAGCAGCCTCTACAGCTTTGGTGTTCCTCAAACTCACATTCAAATAATCCCACGCTACAGGCTGAACAATCTCGTAGGAAGGACTGCCCAAAGCACCTAAAATTACCTTTACCGTGCTAGTAGGGTAGAAGTTATCTGTTTGGACCAACTCTGTATCAATCCCTTTTTCTTTTAGAAATTTCATCAATTCCCAGCCATTGGGGTCATGTCCAACCCGACTAATAAGACTAGTAGGGTAACCAAAATTATTGAGGTGAAAAGCGACATTCATAGGCGCACCGCCCGCAACTTTTCCAGAAGGTAATAAATCCCAAAGGACTTCACCAAAGCAGATTACTTTTGGTAAGCTCATTTTGTTTGATTGAAAGATTTAAAAAATTGAATTAACTGATAGGTCTATTTATAATAGACAGACTTACAGCTTGTTGTAGTTTCTCTTTCAATTTTAATAAGTAAAAGAATGAATTCATTATCTTACTTTGCAAACCTCCCTAAACGTTTTCAAAACGTTTTGCGCAATCATTTTATTATCATAATGTTGCGCTATAAAAGTCCTCGCTGCTTGCATGATTTCCAGCGATTTTGACTTATTATTTATAATATAACGTATTTTTTTAATAAATGCTTCCTTATTGTCTGCAATTAATACAGATTTTTCTGATTTCGCAGGAATTCCTTCTATGCCTAAGGTGGTCGTAATCACAATTCTTGCCATTGCCATCCCTTCCAAAATCTTGACTCGCATGCCACTACCCGAAAATAAAGGAACAATGGTCATAGGGTATTTTTTTAAAAAAGCTTGGGCGTTGGGTACTTCTCCATGCACAATCACACCATTTCCTGCTTTTTGAAAAATCCAATCGGGCGTATTCCTGCCAGCAATATGAATTTCTAAATTAGGAAACTCAATTCGTAAATCCGACCAAACCGTATCTAAAAACCAAGACAAGCCTTCCTGATTAGGCACCCAATCTAGTGACCCAATAAAAGAAATCGCAGGTTGTTCATACTCAATATTGAAAGGCGGATAATCTTTTAATTCCAGACCAATAGGTGTAATTAAGCTTTTGCTTGTATAGCCCAGTTTTTCAAAATAGGTCAAATCTTTTTGGGTCATTGCCAACAGTAAATCATATTGTTGCAATTGGGCAATCTCATAATTTTTTAAATTATTTACTAAATGATTTAAGTACCATTTTTTGGGTAAAAAAGTAGTGTTTTCCGCCACTCTTTCCCATATTTCAAATTCTACATTATGGGCTCGCATTACTATTTTTGCGGTCGATAATTGCCGAATTAATGGAATATAAGGCGAAAAATAGACACTTTCTAATTGAATAATATCAAAGGCCGTTTGTTGTAATAATGTTTTTAATTGTTGGTGAAAATCTTTTGTGGTAAAACGAGAAATATGGTAAGATTGATTAGAAAAGAGATTCAAAAATGCACCAACTGGTTCAGGATGATTATTTAAATAAACCGTATGAATGGCTTGATAATGATTAAAAGTAGGCGGTAAATCAGCGATTTTAAAAAAATGTTTGATGGTATTAAAAGAAAGCAACGTTAGTTCTGCCCCTAATTCATAATAAGCCTTTGCCAAATAAGTCACAGCAATAGACTCCCCATCTTTCAACGGGTAAGGAAACTTGCGACATAATTGGAGTATTTTCATATATTATTGTTTATTTGTTACTTAAACACATTTTTTCTATCTTTAGTAGTATATATCTTTAGCCCATAATCGACGCAGGAATAAATTGAGCCACATTACTTGTTCTCTTAACAACCCTAACGCATTAGATAATTTTTCTAAATCTTAGCGATTAAAAAAAAATGCTAATGTTGACCCTATCTTCGTTTTTCTTATTGCTTTTTCTAATCCCATTTCTTTGTTTTTTATTTCACCACAAATTTAGGGGTATTTTGCTTCTTTTTAAAGGCTTTAAGAGTGTCAACTGGAACATCTCCGATTAAAATACGGAGTTTAAAACTCGATTTTTCGGGGTACTTTTGCCGCTTTGAAAAATTTGTCGAAATAATTAAAGTATAAATGATGAAGCATCTGTTACCGATTTATTGTGCCTTATTAATCTGCGGTTTATTTCTTTCCTGTAAAGGCATAGAAAAAACGGAAAAACCTATCGAAGTCACTAAGCCAGTTGTGATAGAAAATCTCCCCCAAATTGACCCTGCCAACCATGACCCTTATTTTATAGAAACGCCAACAATTACTTCATCTAAAGGGCCGAGCAGTATCACGAGAAACATGATACAAGATAGTAAAGGAAATATTTGGTTAGCGACTTGGGAAGGGATTCTTCGTTACGATGGGCAATATTTTACTAATTTTACGAATAAGGCAGGGTTAAGAAAATTCCATGTATTTACGGCATTAGAGGACAAAAAAGGCAATCTCTGGTTTGGCACAATTGGTGCAGGCGTCTATCGTTATGATGGTGATACCTTTACGAATTTTACCACAGCAAATGGATTAGCTAGTGATCGTTTAGGTTGTATTTATGAAGACGATAAAGGACTTATTTGGTTTGGAACAATGGGAGGTATTAGTCGATATGATGGGAAGACCTTTACCAATTTTACGACCAAAGAAGGACTATTAGACAATGACATTAACTCGATTATTCAAGATGCAACAGGGAAGTTTTGGATTGGTTCGAGAGGGGAAGCTTGTACTTACGATGGAAAGATTTTTGCTAAAGTAACTAAAATAACCAAGGCTGAAGGGAGTTCTTTTTATAATACCCGCTGTATTATAAAAGACCAAAATGGGGATATGTGGCTAGGAGGAAATAATGGACTTTGGCGATACCGTAAAGGAGGTTTTACGAATTTCGATACCAATTTTGTTGGTTATATTTACGAAGATAAAAAAGGAAATATTTGGACAAGTTCAGCTGTTGAAAGTGAAATAAATACTTGGGCTTTATCTCGTTATGATAAAAAACCTTTGTTTTATGAAATGCCAACTGCTACTGTTATTAAAAAAGAAGACAATATGTTCTTTGGTATTATGGAGGATAAGGACGGTGGTATTTGGTGGGGCACTTTGCGGGGTGTTTGTCGGTTTTTTGAGGGAGAGTTTGATTGTTTTAAGAATAATTAAATTAGGATTTATTCTGCTTTTTTTTGCTGGTCTTGTAGGAAGAATTTGGTTCATTTACTGTAGCAGATCCTATATCATTGGCAGCGTAAATTTTTTCTTTTCTGGCAAAATAATGGACTAAATAATTCCTTAATTCATGAGCGTAGGCTTCATAATGGTCAGCGAAATAGGTGATTGGAATATTTATATTTGCTACTAAGTACTAAGACAAAAATAAACTAACATTTTTTTTACCACAGAGGTACAGCGTTCATAGAGGACATGGCGTTTTTTTGACGAGTGTAGCTTACATTTACACTCAAATACATGTACTTTTTGACACAAATAGCACAAAATAAAGTTGTTAACTTAAATTTGTCCGATTACTTAGGCAAAGTGGCAGAAATAATCAACCATTTATACCGCCTTTTTCCCTTCTAAGAAACTCAAAAAATGCGTCCATAATCCATTATGCAAGCATTTTTTGAATTCCTTAGAAGAAAAATTGACTGGTCTAACTGGCT
>JBGCFJ010000310.1:0-3605 GCA_045106885.1 Saprospiraceae bacterium | reverse complement strand
TCAGACCGTTTTATTACATAAAACTGTCAGAAGTCAGATTAGATAGAGGGAATGACTTGAATATCAGAATTTTATCTAGGTTAAATCTGACTTCTGACAGAAAATTTTAATTTTCGGTCTGACTTCTGACCTCTAAAAATTATCAATTTTTAATCTGACGCTCTAAAATAAGCTACGTAACAATACTATATGTTTTAAAAAAATAATTCGTAGGGCTGGATAATTCGTGGGGAATTTCGCTACTAATTTCCCAACGAATTATCCAACCCCACGAATTTACGTAGGTTATTTCTTGCGTTTTCCCTAAAATGAGTAAATAATAGTGCACATTCTTAATTTTTGTACTTTTTTCTCAAGTTCTAAGTTTAATATTTAATCATTTATTCATTCTCTCATTTACTCCTTGAATATTTAACAAAACACTCTTAAAACATTGTTAATTTTAGGTATTTCTATAAAAATCCACAGATATTGCGGTGACTTGTAAAAAAACGACAGTCAAATTGATATAAATAGACTTGTTACCTTTTAAATTACAGCCATCTGAAAATATCTTTTTCTGCTATTTTCAAAAAATAATAAGTCTAATAAAAATACCTCACTTATGAAGTTTGTAAAATCTATTTTAGTCCTTTGTTGCGCACTCTTACTCAATACCGCTTTTGCACAGAAAAAAACGATTCCTGATGTAGCAGTAAAAACATTGAAAGGTGAAGCCAAAAACATGCAAGATTTTGCCAAAGATGGAAAAATTACCGTTATTAGTTTTTGGGCAACTTGGTGCGCTCCTTGTAAAAAGGAATTAGATGCGATAGCAGATGTATACGAAGATTGGCAAGAAGAATATGATGTAGAGTTAGTAGCTGTCTCTATCGATACTAGACGGGCAGTAGCAACCGTTCCTGCAATGGTGGCGTCTAAAGGCTGGGAATACACCGTCTTAACTGGAAAAGCAACAGACTTGCAAAATGCCTTTAATTTCCAAACTATTCCACAAACCTTTTTAGTAGACCAACAAGGAAATATCGTTTATCACCATAATGGCTATACCCCAGGTGATGAATTTGAATTGGAAGATAAAATAAAAGCGTTGGCTAAAAAATAAGATTTGTTTATTAAGCCAACCCCATTTTTTAGTCGCTTTTAGCGGCGTTTTAAAAAAGGGTATGGTTTCTATTATAAAAGGGCAACGAAATTACTTTCGTTGCCCTTTTTATATAATAGACTTGATTCCTACAACATGTTCCTTAGTAGTTAGTCCCATGTATCATAAACCAAATACCGTCTTTTAATTATTCAATCGAATCTCATCATCATTTCCGTCAAAGAATTTATACTGATTGATGTGGAAATCTTCATCTTCCATGATGCTAATCCACTTATAATATTTCTTATACCATTTCACAGGGAAACTCTTCCAAAGTCCTTTTTTCAAATAAGAACATACGTAAGGATGCGCTTTGATAAGAATTTTTGAATTTGGTCGAGATTGAATAATAAATTCTAAATCTCTTTCAATATCATCTGTTAATAGAATAGTCGCATTTACTTTTCCTGAACCGTGACAAACCGAACAAACCTCTGCTGTATTAATTTTCACTTCTGGTCTAACTCGCTGACGAGTAATTTGCATTAAACCAAATTTACTCAAAGGTAAAATCGTATGTTGTGCTCGGTCTTTTTTCATGGCATCTCGAACCGCCTTTAGCAATAGCTTTCGATGCTCGGCATTTCGCATATCAATAAAATCCACAATAATAATACCACCAATATCTCTTAAACGTAATTGTCGAGCAATTTCTTCCGCTGCTTCTAAATTGACTCTTAAAACCGCCTCTTCTTGATTAGAACTAGGTGTTTTAGGTCCACTATTCACATCTACTACGTGCATTGCTTCCGTATGCTCAATGACCAAGTAGGCACCACTTGCCATAGTAGCCGTCTTTCCAAAAGAAGCCTTTATTTGCCGAGAGATACCATAGGTATCAAAAATGGGCTTATTAGATTTGTGGTAATTTACAATCTTTACAGCATCTGGCGCAATAGACCCTAAAAAGTGCCTGATATTCTCATACAATTCTCTATCATTCACTACAATTCGATTAAACGAAGCATTTAAAACATCTCGTAAAATACTAGACGCCTTATCCAATTCGCTCAATAATTTCATTGGCGGCTGATTCTTCTGCATTTGCGCATAAATATCCTCCCATTTTTTCACCATCAACCTCAACTCCTCATGCAAATCCGCCACTTTTTTTCCTTCGGCAGCCGTTCGAATAATTAGACCAAAGTTTTTGGGCTTAATACTCTCTGCTAAAGTTTGTAAACGTTTTCGTTCTTCTGTATTGCCTAGTTTCTTGGAAACGGCTACTACATTAGAAAAAGGGGTTAGGACTAAATATCTTCCTGGAATGGTAATTTCACAACTCAATCTTGGCCCTTTAGTAGAGATAGGTTCTTTTAAAATCTGTACTAAAAGTGGTTGTCTTTTCTTTAAAACTTGGTCAACTTTACCTGTTTTAAGAATTTCTGGTTCAAATTTGAAATTATCCAACATTGGTGTTGTCAGACCTCCAGAAACTGAACCGTTTGTGTATTTAATGAGTGATTTTAACTTTGGACCAAGATCGGTATAATGAAGGAAGGCATCTTTTTTGTGGCCAATATCCACAAAAACGGCGTTTAGTCCAGGCATTAATTTTCTAACCTTGCCGAGAAAAATATCGCCAACGGTAAAATTATTATTGGTCTTCTGAAAATGTAGTTCTACTAATTTCGAATTTTCCAATAACGCAATTTCTACTTCTGTAGGAGTAGAATTAATAATAAGTTCTTTTTCCACAATAGGTAACTTTGTAGCTGTACCTGATTTAAAAGAAATTTGCTCAGCCTATTTTTCCAACAGTTTTTTAAGAGCCTACCGCTTGAAAGCGAGAGAGAGCTTGCTTAAACTAACGGCAAACTAATTTCATTTGGATTACTGCTATAATATCATTCCCCAATTGACTTGAGAAAAATGATATTTGATGAACTGCCAAACAAATCACTTTTTAAAAGTGGATTTATGAAAAACTTAGGAGAGCGAAAAAATGCTAAGTACTTGAGCATTTTTATTCGTCATTTTTGAATCAGGCTATTTTTTCATTATGCAAGGCAAAAATTCTCTGCATAGCACCGCTATGGAGATAATTTTTAACGTAGCAGAATGGGAAAATAGGCATTCATAAAATGTGTCGAATAATTGTGCTCAGGTACTTAAGAACTGGAGTGTTATTTTTAGTAGGAAATAAGTTTTTGAAAAGAACCTATTTAACTTTACTAGCAGTTTAGTTTAAAACAGCGCTAGTTATTTTTGGTTGTTAATCTTAATTGCTTACGTATCAGCCTTTTTCAAGGATAATTAAATCAGACGAATTACTAAGAAAAGTAGATGACATAGTTTACTCTAATCTATTTCTATACACTAGAGATATAATTCTAATTAGTTGATTGACTAATTAAATCTACTGGAGTTAGTAATTTTTTATTCACATCACATTATTATACTCCTCCTAGTTCTTTTGTCCCGAGTTGTTTTATCCTAACAAGGCATAAAATCTATA
>JBGCFJ010000031.1:0-7330 GCA_045106885.1 Saprospiraceae bacterium | reverse complement strand
TCGCCTTTGGCTATTTTATTATCTCTCCCTTTGCGATTTCTTTTCTAGCGGGTTATGATGTAGGAGCAGTGAGTGCGCCAACCTTAGATTCTTTTGTGAATTATATGACGATGTTTACTCTCCCAACAGGGATGATTTTTGAGTTGCCCGTAGTGGCTGTTTTTCTTAAACGAATTGGGCTGATTGACCAAGAATTTATGCGGACTTATCGAAAACATGCTTTTGTGATATTCTTGGTATTTGCCGCTATTATTACGCCACCCGATGTAGTCACTCAATTTTTGATTGCCATACCCTTATATATTTTATATGAAATTAGTATTCGAGTAGTGGAGCGGATAGAGAAGCGAGAGGCAAAGCAGGAGGCTGCCCAATAAATTCGTAGCTTAGGCTTCCAGCCTGAGTAGTTGTATTAATAATACTCAGGCTGACCGAAGACGCTGACGCACGTATCTGATAATTTGAAATTATCTGATACGTTAAGTTCTAAAAGTAAAAGTCAAGAGCTTAAGATTTACGTATCAGACACCTTTGGAGGTGTCAGATACGAAATCATCTATTCTCAGTCAGTCTACTAAGCTACTAGAATCAATCATGCCGAGGATAAACCAATCCAATTTGGCTACGAATTTCGTCCAACAATTCCATTAAATCCAAACTAAATTGGTGAGGCACTAAGTCACTTTCCAATTTTCCTCCTCGCATACAGCGCATCATTTCTGCTGCTTCATATTGATACCCTAAAACTTGATAGTCAAAAGGAATAACCGTTTCTTCCAAATTGTCATAAGTAAGAATCGTCATCTTATCTACAGGTTCATGAAAACGGGACGGAATATGAATGTAGCCTTTTTCGCAATAAATATAAGCTTCTATTGGCGTTCGAGCTAATATAGTGGAATGTAAATTGGCGGTTTGTCCGTCTTCGTATTCCAAAAATACCGCACATTCCTCGTCTACTTTTGTTTGCCCCATTAAAGCAGCGGCAGTAATTTTCTTCGGTTTACCCAATAAAAACAAGGCTAATAAAGCAGGATAAATACCAATATCTAATAAAGACCCACCACCTAAATCTCGGTCAAATAAACGACTATTGGGATTAAAATCTGCTCTAAAACCAAAATCAGCTTTCACTGAAATCAACTTCCCCAATTGTCCGCTTTCTATAATCTCTTTCGTTTTTAGAATATGTGGCAAACATAAAGTCCACAAAGCATCCATTAAAAAGGTATTGTTTTCCTTTGCTTGGGCAATCATTTGCTGCACTTCTTTAGTATTGATAGCAAAAGGTTTTTCACAAATCACCGCTTTTTTATGTGCTATACATAGTAGCGTATGCTGGTAATGAAATACATGTGGCGTAGCTATATAAACTGCATCTAAATTATCATCCGTTAACATTTCTTCATAACTACCTACTGCTTTTTCAAACTGATATTTATCGGCAAAGTCTTGCGCTTTTGCTAATGTTCTAGAAGCAACGGCATAGAGATTAGCTTCGGGTAAAGTCGCTAAATCTGTGGCAAATTTGCCTGCTATTTTTCCTGCGCCAAGAATGCCCCAATTTATTTTTTTAGTCATTTTTTTAGTCATTTTTTTAGGTAATGAGGTGATGAGATGTATGAGGTGGTGAGGTAATAAGGTGATGAGATTATGAGGTTTATGAGTATTAAAGTGAGGAACTGATACATCCTTCCCAACCTTATTACCTCATCATCATCTTATTAGCTTACTTTATCAATCCCAATAATAAAACTAAAATGGCTAATAAAATAGCTAAGTAAAATTTAATTTTCAATTTTCAATTTCAAATTTTCAACCACCTTCGGCGGGAATTTGAAGTTAAAGTTGAATTTGAGATTAACGGTTATCGACATTTTAAAATATCGACAATTTGTTGGTTTTAAATTTTGTGTAAGCGCCTAAAACAATTGGTAGTGCTACATTTGTAAGGCTATGTCTAAGTAAACCCCATAAGAAACATTGAGTTTATAAAATATTATAGCCTTACATTTATAGCACTACCAAACAATTTTAATCTTTTTATTTGCTTTTGTATTCGGTCTGATTTGTTTAACAATCAACCGTTTTCTTCTAGTCGGTTTTCTAATTTTAGCAATTTTTGCTTGTTTCTTTTTAGGTGTTTTTCTGTGCCGATTATTGATATGTCCTTTATTTCGTCTGACCTCAGGAAAGGTATTCGGTCTGCGTTGTTTTTTTCTCAAATATCACGGCTATTCTTAAAAGCCATCCCATCCGCAAGCCGTTCACAAACGGTGTTTGCTCATCTTGTCTAACGAAAAAATACACTCGATTAAACTATCAATTACTTATGATTTGAACCACTAGGGTAGCCTGTTCAAAACGCATAAAAAATGGCTTGTTTAGACCTTTGGCAAGTCTCTTTAAAATCAACTCACCGGATGACTAGCGTCTGATTTTAATCATCCGACGACGATTAAAACCTTATTTTATAGGATTTGTCAAAACCATTTATTTTAAAATTTGACTGGCAATTTTCATAGCACTAAAATAGTGTTCCAAATCAAGTTGGGTGGCTATATTTCTTTCATTGGCAAAGGCAATTAAATTTTCAGAAGGCATATTGCCGACTAATTTATTTTGTGCCATCGGGCAACCACCGAAACCTCGGATAGTGCCGTCAAATCGTCGGCAACCGCTATCATAAGCCGATGCAATTTTCTCTTCCCAAGTATCGGGCGTTGTATGAAAATGAGCGCCAATTTCAATAGTTGGATTGGCAGGGATTAAATCCTGAAATAAATATTGAATATTTGCTGGTTCGGCTACCCCAATTGTATCAGATAATTGAAAAATGGTAATATCTAACTTCGCTAATTCGGCTACCCATTTTTGCACAATTTCTACGTTCCAATAATCCCCATAAGGATTCCCAAATCCCATAGAAATATAAATAAGTAGCGTTTTATGATGCTTCAAACAAATTTCTTGTATGAC
Organism: Saprospiraceae bacterium; assembly: GCA_045106885.1. GTDB lineage: Bacteria > Bacteroidota > Bacteroidia > Chitinophagales > Saprospiraceae > JAFMDF01. The sequence goes on along the minus strand of JBGCFJ010000031.1, from coordinate 4,351 downwards.
CTTCACTCTATCCAAAGATTCCTCAATTGTGGCATTGGTATTTCTTAATTGGAAGGTTTCCGAAATAGAAAAAGGATAACCTAAAACATCCACTTCTGGAAAACTAGCCGCACTTAAAGCACCTCTTTTATTAGCCACTATTGCCAATAATTTAGTCTTGGTATTGTCTAAGTCTAATTGCCCCAATACCTCAGCAGTATCTCGCATTTGAGGAATGGCTTTGGGGGATACAAAACTACCAAAATCCAATGAATCAAACCCTACTTGCAAAAGTGCATTCAAGTAGCGTGCTTTTTCAGCGGTGGGAATAAATTCATGCAAGCCTTGCATGGCATCTCTTGGACATTCAATTATTTTCATAATTTAGGGGTCGTTGCTTCTTGATAAACTTTTTTATCCAAAACCATTTTTGCAATAATTTCACATAATATTTGAGAAGTGCCGCCGCCAATAGGCCCAAGGCGACTATCTCTAAACATTCTAGCCATTGGATATTCTTCCATATAACCATATCCACCAAGCAATTGCAAGCAATCATAAATCACCTCATCTGCCATTTTGGTCGATTGCATTTTAGACATACTGGCTTCTTTTACCACATATTGCCCTTCATTCAATCTTTTTGTCGTGACATAATTAAAAGTTTTATGAATTTCTACCTTGCTACTCATCTCCGCTATCTTATGCCGAAGGACTTGAAATTTATCTAATTTTTTTCCAAAAGCAGTTCGTTCTGACATATATTGGATAGCATATTCCACCGCAAATTCTGCTCGGGCATGTGCATTAACACCCATAATTAAGCGTTCTAAAGCAAAATGTTGCATCACATAAGGAAAGCCTCTCCCCTCCTCTCCTATCAGATTTGTTGCAGGAATTTCGACCTCATTAAAAGCTATTTCTCCCGTATCGGATGCTCTCCAACCTAGCTTATCTAATTTACTAGCACTGACTCCTGGCGTATTTCTATCCACCAAGAAAATAGACATTCCCTTGTGTTTTGATTCAGGGTTTGTTTTGGCAACGACTATTAAATAATCGCTATAAACTCCATTTGTAATAAATGTTTTAGACCCATTTATGATATATTTATCACCTTTTTTAACTGCCGTCGTGCGCATTCCAGCTACATCAGAACCTGCAAAAGGTTCACTTATACAAAGGCAGCCAATCAATTTTCCGTCTATACTTTGCCTTAAATATTTCTCCTTAATTTCAGGGCTGCCTTCCGCTTTTAGATGCGTCATGGCTAAATAAGCATGTGCCCACATAGCCGCAGCAAATCCTCCAGAATTTATTCTTTGCAATTCTTCTAAAAAAATAACCGTATAAAAAAGGTCTAAATCAAGCCCTCCATAAGCTTCTGGCTGGTTGATTCCGAAATAGCCCATTTCCCCAAATTTCTCCCAGATAAATCGGTCAATTGTACCTGTTTTTTCCCATTTTTCGATATGAGGTACTACTTCTTGTTGCAGAAAACTTCGAAAGCCTTCTCTGAATAAATGATGTTCTTCCGTAAAATACATAAGTCGGGTTTTTAAATATGCTAGCGTATGTTTAAAAATTTTAAGTGGATAATTTCTAGAAGTCAAATTATCTATAGATACGTATAATTCACAGTTACAGTTTCTACACCGTTTTTAGAGCGTCAGTTAATAAACTGATATTTTTTAGAGGTCAGAAGTCAGACCGAAAATTGAAATTTTCTGTCAGAAGTCAGATAAAAAATTGATAATTATCCGTTGCCTTACATCCGTTGCCAATTAATACATATAGCTGGCAACGGATTTGACGAGCTAGATAAAACATTAAATATTTTTTTAATATCAATTTTTTATCTGACGCTCTATTCTATTGCACTTTCCAAATATAAAAAGATTAGTCTAAATAGACAATTGTGAACCATTCTACCTAAAATAAAGCTGAGTCAAATTTAATTTTCAATTTTCAATTTCAAATTTTCAATTTTAAACCACCTTCGGTGGGAATTTGAGGTTGAAGTTGAATTTGAGATTAACAATTATCGACATTTTAAATTATCGACAATTTGTTGGTTTTAAATTTTACGTAAGCGCCTAATTCAAAAATTAGTGGTGTATCAAAGTGGTTGATGGTGGGTGATACTTTGAAAGTATCACCCACCATCAGCTTGCACTTATCAACCATTTTAATACACTACCAAAAAAATGATAATAGCAAGACTTTTTGTACGAACAGGAGGTTATTATTTTCCTCGTCCCTTAAGCAAATAAAAAAAGAGGACTTCAGATGAAATCCTCTCCTTTTATCTATTTTGTATTTTTAATCTGTTGTTTGCTACAAACCCGTTTCTGCTATTATTTCTCTACCACTACCTCTACAGTATTAGCAACTGCTTTTGCCGCATCTTCTACTGTTAAACCCAATCCTTTAGAAGAAATTTGGTCTGCTCCAACACCAAGTGTCACCAACATATTCTTTACAACATCGGCTCTTAATTTCGAGATTTCTCTACATTCTTTTTTTGATTGACCATCAGAAGTATGCACTTGTACTTGAATTCTAGACTCAGGATGCTCTTTTAATGCCTCTGCTAATCCGACTACTTCCTCCTTTGACATTTTAGTAATTCTATGAGACTCTTTATCAAATCCAATTTCTGACAAAGCATAAGTTGTTCCGACAGCTTTTGTATTAAATAACTTGTTGAAGTTTGCCTTTACACTTTCCGTAGATTTTGCCGTCAAGTCACTTACTGCCTCTTTTGTGCTACCTACTGCTGCGCCTAATTTCTCCTTCGTTTCGCCCATTTTTTCGCCTAACTTCTCCTTCGTTTCACTTAATTTTTCTTTTGTCTCGCCCATCTTCTCACTCAATTTTTCTTTTGTTTGCCCCATCTTTTCGTTTATTTTCTCTTTGGCTTTGTCAATGTCTCTTTTAATACGTTCACCATTACCATCTACATAATAGCCACCTTCTAATTTAAACTCTCCTGCTTTTTTTACAACATTTCCTTTTTTATTTAATAAATTCCCCTGTGCATCTACATGAAATGCCTTCTGCTGCTTTTCCATACTTACTTCAGACTTACAATCCATAAAACAAAAAGCCACTAATGAAATAAGAATAAAAGGTAAAACTTTTACCTTTAACGAATTGAATAAATTTAGCATCATCGTTTAATTTAATTAATAGATATTTTGAAAACAAAAAATTTACGTTCTCTGACAATTTTTAAATTGCCCGCAAAGGTAGTTGTTTTATGACTATTTAGCAAAACGCATTGGGCGGAGGGCAAAGGATTGCCCTTCTATAGAATAAATCTAAAAAATTAGTATTTTTGTACTAATTCCAAACTCTTTTAGTTGACTTTCTTTATCTTGCAAATCAATAAAACTTAATCATATAAAATTTAATAAAAATGGCTGTATCAAACCCACCTGGCACTGAAAAAATGATTTCCTACCCTAAATTCGATAGTGTAGAACAAAAGAGACATTACTTAAAAAAAGTATTAGCTGGAGCTTATCGTATCTGTGGTAAATTTGGTTTTTCAGAAGGCGTAGCAGGACATATTACTTGTAGAGACCCTGAATTTCCTCATTGTTTTTGGGTAAATCCTTTTGGCGTTTCTTTCAAACGACTGAAAATGTCTGACCTGATTTTAGTCAACGAAGCAGGAGAAATAGTGGCTGGTAAACATAAAAATTTAAATAAAGCTGCTTTTGCTATTCATGCAGCTATCCATAAAGCAAGACCCGATGTGATAGCAGCAGCACATACCCACTCTGTATATGGCAAAACTTGGTCTGCTTTTGGCAAACTACTGGATCCTTTGACCCAAGATTCTTGTATCTTTTATCAAGACCACGGTTTATATGATGATTATATGGGAGTCGTAACTGATTTAAATGAAGGAGATAGAATTGGACTAGCTTTAGGCGATAAAAAAGCAGTGATTCTTCAAAATCATGGTTTGTTGACGGTAGGACATAGTATCGAAGAATGTATCTTTTGGTTTATAACAATGGAGCGTACTTGTCAATCCCAATTATTAGCGGAGGCTACAGGTAAAGCACCTATTAAAATTAGTCATGAAGTTGCCTTAAATACTAGAAATTACGAAGTAGGTTTTCCATTAGCTGGTCATTTTAGTTTTACCCCAATGTGGCAAGATATTGTTTATGAACAGCCTGATTTTATGGATATTGAAATTCCAGAACCTGCTTTGGTTTTATAGATTAAAAATTAAGATGCATGGAGGATTAAAACACTTCATGCCTCCATCACTCTAATTCCAACCAAGAGACTCCTAAGTAGTTAGTCAAGGTAATCCTGTCGGATAATTTGGCGACTTTTAAAGCTGTATGTC
>JBGCFJ010000309.1:0-7823 GCA_045106885.1 Saprospiraceae bacterium | reverse complement strand
TGACGAAGAAGTCGTTAATAATAATGCAAAAGAGTTGTTACTAAAATACAGAGCTTTAGATAAGGCATCTACTTACCAATGAGAAAATGAGAAAATGAGAAAATGAGAAATGATGAAATGGAGCGTATCCAATTTGATATTTCTGTGGAGATTGATGTGGTATACATTTTCTCATTTATTCATCTATTCATTTACTCATTGAAGATTTACTCAATGACCAATGACTATTGACTAATTTAAACCAACTTATGAAAGAGAAAAAACGCCTAGAAGAACATTATAACCGTAGTAAAAATTGGATGAAATGGGGCCCTTACCTCAGTGAAAGACAATGGGGGACAGTAAGAGAGGATTATAGCCCAAATGGAACGGCTTGGGAATATTTCCCCCATGACCACGCTCGTAGCCGCCAATATCGTTGGGGAGAAGATGGTATTGCTGGGATAAGTGATAAGACTTGTAATATTTGTTTTGCAGTAGGAATGTGGAATGGCAAAGATGCCATTATCAAAGAACGTTTATTTGGTTTAACCGGGAATGAGGGGAATCATGCTGAAGATGTGAAAGAGTTGTATTATTATTTAGATAGTACACCGACACATTCTTATATGAAGCATTTGTATAAGTATCCACAAAATGCGTTTCCCTATGCGGATATCGTTCATGAAAATGCTCGACGAGGTAGGGTAGAATTAGAATACGAATTATTGGATACTGGCATCTTTGAAAATAATGAATATTTTGATGTTTTTACCGAGTACGCCAAAGCAGATGAGGATGATATTTTAATTCAGATTACGGTACATAATCGCCATACTGCATCAGCTCCAATTACTTTATTACCGACTTTGTGGTTGAGGAATCTTTGGAGTTATCAACTGCTGGAAGAAAAGCCTGCTATTACGCTGGAATCAACTAATAAAAATTATGGTGCGGTAAAAATAACCCACGAAAAAACAGGGGATTATTACTTTTATTTTGAAGCACCTGAACAAACGATGTTTACGGAGAATGAGACGAATATGGCGAGGGTTTTTGGAGGAGATAACGAACAACCTTATGTGAAGGATGCCATTAATGATGCGGTCATTTCGGGGAATTATCAATTATTTGAAAACCATGAAACGGGTACTAAATTTACGCCTTCTTTTCAATTTGAAGTGCCTGCCGAACAAGCTGTTACTATTAAATTAAGATTGTCTAAGGAAGCGCATGCTAAAAATCCAGTAGCGGCTTCTTTTGATAAAATAATGGCTGAACGGACTAAAGAAGCGGATATTTTTTACCAGCAATTTTTACCAAAAAAGAAAAACGAAGATTTAGTCAATATTCAGCGACAAGCTTTTGCAGGCATGTTGTGGACGAAGCAGTATTATAATATAGATGTCAATCTTTGGTTAGACGGAGATAAGGGGCAACCAGCGCCTCCAAAAGGTCGGAAATTTGGTAGAAATGCCGATTGGCGAACACTTTATAATGAGGACATTATTTCCATGCCCGACAAATGGGAATATCCTTGGTATGCTGCTTGGGATTCAGCCTTTCATTGCATTCCATTGGCAATGATTGATTTGGAATTTGCGAAAAAACAATTATTGCTCTTTTTGCGAGAATGGTATATGCGACCAAATGGTCAATTACCCGCTTACGAATGGGCATTTGGCGATGTAAACCCGCCCGTACATGCTTGGTCGGTGATGGAAGTGTATCGTATGGGAGTCAAACAAACTGGTAAGAAAGACATCAATTTTTTAAAGAAAGCTTTTCAGAAATTGTCCTTAAATTTTACCTGGTGGGTCAATCGAAAAGATGGCAATAATAATAATATTTTTGAAGGTGGCTTTTTAGGCTTGGATAATATAGGGGTGTTTGACCGAAGTGCGCCTATGCCAGGTGGTGGAACTTTGCAACAGGCAGATAGTACGAGTTGGATGGCAATGTTCAGTCTAAATATGCTGGACATGGCATTAGAAGTAGCGCAGGAAGACCCTGTTTATGAAGATATGGCTTACAAATTTTACGAACATTTTATTTATATCTCTGCCGCTTTAAATAAAATTGGAGATGGACATGCGAATGCTTGGGATGAGGAAGAAGGCTTTTTTTATGATGTCTTGGCATTACCAAATGGAGAACAAATTCCGATTAAAGTGCGGTCTTTGGTTGGCTTATCCACCCTTTTTGCGTCTCTTGTTCTGAAATGGGAACGCATCGAAAAATTAGACCGCTTTTATACTAGAATAAAATGGTTTAGAGATTATCGAGTACAACGGGATAAATATTTGGTGCTGCCTGAGTTAGAAGAAGGCAAAGATATTTTATTGTCCACGATTAGTAGGGATAGATTGGCTCGAATTTTACACCCTTTATTGGATGAAAATGAATTTTTCTCAAAAGGAGGAATTCGCTCTGTTTCAAAAGTACACGAAAAGCCGTATTACGTGAATATTGCAGGCGAAGAATTTGGTTTACAATACCAGCCAGCAGAAAGTCAAACCCATATTTTTGGTGGAAATTCCAATTGGCGAGGCCCTGTTTGGTTTCCAATGAATTACTTGTTAATTGAATCCATAAGAGAATTACATAAATATTATGGGGATTCACTACACACGAATTGCCCAACAAATTCTACCAATGCTAGAAATTTGTCGGAAGTAGCCACTGATATTGCTCGAAACCTGATTTCTATTTTTACTAAAGATGAAACTGGAAAAAGACCATTTAATGGCTTTGATCATAAGTATAAAAACGACCCACATTTTAAAGATTTAATCTTATTCTACGAATATTTTGATGGCAATGACGGACGAGGAGTGGGCGCTGCTCACCAAACAGGATGGACTGGTCTGATTGCCAAATTAATAGACGAATGTAATTAGTCATTGGTCAGTAGTCATTAGTTGGCTACCACTAATGACTAATGACTAATGACCAAATTATGATAAATTGCACACAACCAACCTTTGAAGATTTACGCTCAAAAGAGTGGCTGATTACAAATGGTATTGGGGGCTATGCTTCTGGTACTTTATCGGGCGCAAATTCTAGGCGGTATCACGGCATGTTAATAGCTTCTTTGAATCCACCAACGAATCGAAAGGTTTTGGTTGGAAAAGTAGAGGAAAGCATTGCTTTAAGAAGGGACCATCAAGTAGAATTATCTGCCAATCAATACCCAAATGCGGTACATCCAAAAGGGTATCAGTATTTGACGGAATTTGAGCAAAATCCTTTGCCTACTTTTAGATATGAAATCAATGGACATATTTTGCAAAAGTCCATTTTTATGGTCTATGGTAAGAATGCAACCATTATCGAATATAAAAATCTCGGTACGCAATCTATTCCATTAGCGATGACCCCTTTTTTAGTGGATAGAGATTATCATGGCTTATTTCACGAAGGACGAGTGTTTGATTTTTATTATGAAAAAATAGGCGATATTCTAAAAATTCATTCTCGCTATGGCGCTCCACCACTTTATATCAAACAAGAACGAGGTAAATTTGAAGAAAACCGTTATTGGATTAAAAATTTAGAATACGAAGGAGAAAAGTATCGAGGCTTAGATTATCACGAAGATGCGAATGTAATTGGCAAATTTCATAATTTATTAGCACCAGGGAAAAGTTGTTTTTTAGTAATGACCACCGATGCGAATATCTTGGAAAGTAATCCAGCAGATTTGAAAAAATCGACATTAAGCCGTTTAAATAAATTGAATCCAAAAGGGAATAAGGCTGCATTTTTAAAGGATTTATCTATTGCAGCCGACCAATTTATAGTGAAAAGGGCTTCAACAGATAGTTTTTCTATTTTAGCTGGCTATCATTGGTTTACCGATTGGGGAAGAGATACGATGATTGCTTTACGAGGTTTAAGCATTGCTACAGGTCGAAAGAAGGAAAGTCAGTCGATTCTAAAAACCTTTTTCGATAACATCGACCGTGGTATGCTACCGAATCGTTTTCCTGATTACGACCACGATGAAGTCGAATATAATACGGTTGATGCTACTTTATGGTTATTTGTCGCCCTCTACGAATACTACCAAAAATTCCAAGACAAAACCTTCATCAAACAAAATTTTAAGCATTTAACCGATATTTTAAGCCACCATTTTGCAGGTACTCGCTACAGCATTCACGTTACAGCCGAAGGCTTTTTATGGGCAGGAGAAGCAGGCGTACAATTGACTTGGATGGATGCCAAAGTAGACGGATTTGTGGTGACGCCAAGAGAAGGTTGTGCGGTAGAGATTCAAGCTTTGTGGTATAATGCCTTGAAGATTTATCAGTTTTTTCAAGCAGAATTAGCTTTAAAATGCCCTGATGAAATTTTAACCAAAAGTAAAACCATCAGTACCCAAATTAAGAAGCATTTTTCGCCTGCCTTTTACAATGAAAACGGCTATTTAAATGATGTAATTATTCCCAACAAATCGGTTGATAACGCCATTCGCCCCAATCAGATTTTTGTCCTAAGCCTACCTTTTGATTTACTCAATAAAAACCAACAAAAGAAGGTCTTTAAAAACGTAAAAGATTACTTGTTTACTCCTTTAGGTTTACGTTCTTTAAATGTGGAGAATCCTCAATTTAAACCCATTTATGAAGGCGACCAATGGCATCGAGATACGGCCTATCATCAAGGAACAGTTTGGTCTTGGTTACTAGGTGATTATTGGCTGGCGTATTTGAAATTAAATAATCATTCCGACAAAGCTAAAGCAACAGTCTTGAATGAAATGAATGCCCTAAAACATCATTTTTATCAGGATAATTGTATTAATGGTATTTCTGAAATTTTTGATGGGGCGCACCCTGAAGCAGGGAGAGGGACGGTGCAGCAGGCTTGGTCTGTTGGGGCTTTGATTATGGTGCTAAACCTGCTGTAACATAGCTCTGTGAGTTATGGAACGACATAATTTCCCATATCTAAAGCTGTTAAAATGAATAAATCTAAAATAACCATTTCAACTATACAGAAAAATCCTAGTTTGAATGTAATCACTAAAGATAATAAGCATTTATTGTCTAAGGAGATGCAATCCGCTTACGAACATATTACGGCGAACCCCATTGTTTTTCCTAAACGCTACCTTCGAGCGCAAAAAAATAATTTAAAACGAAAAATCCACGAATTATATGAAAAGCAACCTGATTTACCTGCTAAATTAATGTTGGCAAGATTATTAGACCCTTTACCAGATTTTATTCCAACTGAAATGTTACAAGAACTTTGTGTACATATTTTACAATGTTGGCGAGAAGAAATGAAATTGGTAAAGTCGTAATAGAAAAGCCTCCTTTTTTATGGTAAACAAAACAATCTTTTATCTTACCTTTTGGTAAACGGCTATGACTATTTTATGAAATTAGTGTGAAAACTCTGTGGATACTAATTTTTGGTTTACGAATCAATCTCCGTAATTTTTCTAGCCTCTAAATCTTTAATTCCCTACCTTCGTCCAAATATCCAACATCAAAAACTATGACCAGAAAAAAAATAGTCCTAATCATTCTACTCTCCTTAGCAGCCCTCATTGGCGGCGCCTATTTTTACTTAAAACAACAAGTTAATTTAGCTTGGGAAAAAAGCGAAATTGACCTGACCAAAATTAAATTACCCGATGGGTTTAAAATAGACCTTTTTGCTACTGGTGTAAAAAATGCACGCTCTATTACTCGTTCTCCTGATGGAACTATCTTTGTGGGAACAAAAGGGGAGGGAAGTGTGTATGCCTTGCGAGACGAAGATGGCGATAATAAAGCAGAGAAAAAATGGGTCATTGCAAGTGGATTAAACTTACCGAATGGCGTGGCGGTTAAAGATGGGGATTTATATGTGGCGGAATACAATCGTATTTTGCGCTATGATAATATTGAAAAACAATTGGCGAATCCACCCGAACCCGTTGTAATTAATGAAGCGTATCCTTCCGAAAAACACCACGGTTGGAAATTTATTGACTTTGGTCCAGATGGGAAATTATATGTGCCAGTAGGCGCACCTTGTAATATTTGTGAATCAGAAGAAGAGCTATTTAATACTATTACTCGTATCAATCCAGATGGAAGTGACTTAGAAATTGTGCATCGAGGTATCCGAAATACCGTAGGATTTACGTGGCATCCGACCACTAAAGAATTGTGGTTTACGGACAATGGCCGAGATTGGTTGGGGAATGATTTACCTGCCTGTGAACTGAATCACGCCCCAAAAGACGATATGCATTTTGGTTATCCTTATTGTCATCAAGGGGATATTGCCGACCCAGAATTTGGGGAAAAGCATGCTTGTAGTGAGTTTACGCCACCTGTGGTCAAATTAGGGCCTCATGTAGCTCCGTTAGGACTGATTTTTTATACGGGTGAACAATTTCCCAACAACTATACGAACCAATTATTGATTGCCGAACATGGTTCTTGGAATCGTGCTGACCCGCTTGGGTATCAATTATCTTTGGTGCGGTTTGATGCAGCGGGTAAGACATTGGGTAAATCTGCTTTTGCATCGGGTTGGTTAGAAGATGGAGATGCTTGGGGAAGACCAGTAGATTTGGAGCAACTGCCAGATGGTTCGGTTTTGGTGTCCGATGATTTTGCCGATGTGATTTATCGAATTTATTATGAAATAGAGAATTCCTTTCTGAAAAATTAAAACCTTACCTTCCAATTTTACTAATAAAATCACCACTTATCATGAAAAAAAATCAACAAAAAGAAGCTAAATTAAGTCGCCGACAAATGGTCAAAAATAGTAGCATTGCAGTCGCAGGACTAGGCGTAGCAAATATTGCGGCTATCAACCCAAAGCAAGAAACGATTAATCAAAACCAAACAGGAAAAGTCGCCTTAATCACTGGGGGCGCAAGAGGTATTGGTCGAGCGATAGCCCTCTCTTTAGCCAAAGAAGGCGCAAATATCGTTATCTGCGATATTGCTGACCAAATTCCTAGTATTCTTTATCCAATGGCAGTGCCAGCAGATTTAGCAGAAACCAAGCGGTTAGTCGAGTTAGAAGGCGTTAAGTGTTTGTCTATGAAAGCGGATGTACGGAAAAGTGCCGATTTAACGAAAGTAGTGGACCAAACAATTACCGATTTTGGCCGATTGGATATCGTTGTTGCCAATGCAGGAATTGCCAATATGGGCTATATGGAACAAATGGATGATGACGCTTGGGAAGATGTCGTTGCCGTAAATTTAGTAGGGGTTGCTCGAACTTTAAAAGCAACAATTCCCGCTCTTCGCAAACAAGAAAAGGGTAGGATAGTGGTCATTGCTTCGGTTTCAGGTAGAGGAGGAAGCCCAGGAATGTCTGCCTATAATGCCTCAAAATGGGGGGTTATTGGATTGACGAAATCGGTGGCAGGAGAAGTAGGAAATAGTAATATTACTTGTAATGCCGTTTGTCCCACTGCTATTGCTACGCCAATGTTGCAAAATGAATTTGTCCAAAAATTATGGTCGCCAAATAATCCAACTGCGGAAGGATTGAATGAACGCATGAAAGGCAGCCACCTTTTACCAATTGGTTTATTAGACCCAATGGAAATTGCCAATGCGGTGACTTTTTTGTGTAGCCCACAAGCTAATTTTATTACGGGCGTAGCATTGGACGTCGCAGCGGGTAGTACGGCTCGGAATTCGGCTTAATTTAATGATGAATTTGCAATAGTTTCGATTTTAGTTTGCTGTAAAAATCTGATTAGTGTACCTCATAAAATCGATTTTGTTCGATGAATACTTGGAATTAAGGATGAGGTAATAAATAACCCGTCAGGTCAGACTGTTAGGTTATTATTTTCCTCATCCCTT
>JBGCFJ010000308.1:0-4491 GCA_045106885.1 Saprospiraceae bacterium | reverse complement strand
TTTGAACACCCGATAAAAAATTAAAAATAATTCATTATGAAGCCTAATATTAAGAAGTTTAAGAAAATTTTAGTAGCCAATCGTGGAGAAATAGCGATTAGAGTTTTAAGAGCTGCCTCTGAATTAAAATTGCGGACCGTTGCGATTTATACCTTTGAAGATAGGTATTCTTTGCACCGATACAAGGCGGACGAAGCTTATCAAATTGGCCCAGATGACAGCCCATTAAAACCATATTTGGATATTGATGAAATTATTCGGGTTGCTAAGAAGTGTGGCGCAGAAGCGATTCATCCAGGTTATGGCTTTTTATCGGAGAATATTCATTTTGTCCGAAAATGTCAGGCGAATGGCATCATCTTTATTGGACCTGAGCCAGAGACGATGATGAAAGTAGGAGATAAGGTTTTGACGAAAGCTTTTGCTAGAGAAATCAATGTACCGCTAATTGAGGATAGTTTAGTAGATGTGTCTGAAGAACCAGTTGCTTTGAGAGAAGCTAAAAAAATTGGTTGGCCGATTATGGTGAAAGCCAAAAACGGTGGGGGTGGTCGTGGTATGCGAGTAGTCCGTACAGAGGCTGAATTTTCTAAAGCGTATAATGAAGCTAAGGGAGAGGCGAAAACTGCCTTTGGGAGTGATGAAGTTTTTATAGAAAAATTTATTGAAAACCCAAAGCATATTGAGGTGCAGTTATTGGGAGATAAGTATGGCAATATCGTTCATTTATACGAAAGAGATTGTTCTGTACAAAGACGTTTCCAGAAAGTAGTGGAGATTGGACCAAGTTTTGGTTTGAAGCAAGAAACAAGAGATAAATTGTATGAATATGCGACTAAAATAGGGAAGCATTCTAATTATTCGCATGCAGGAACGGTTGAATTTTTAGTAGATGTACAAGAAAATATTTATTTTATAGAGGTCAATCCTAGAATCCAAGTAGAACATACGGTAACGGAAGAATTAACGGGTATTGATATTGTGCGTTCGCAGATTTTGGTCGCAATGGGCTATCCTTTATCTCATCCAACGATTTATATCCGTAGTCAAGATGATGTGAAATGTAATGGTTTTGCGATTCAATGTAGAGTGACTACCGAGAATCCAGCAGAGGACTTTAAACCAGATTATGGGACTTTAGTTGCTTATCGTTCGGCCAGTGGAATGGGAATTCGATTGGATGCGGGAAGTGCCTATGCAGGCGCAAAGATTTCTCCATTTTTTGATAGTATGTTGGTAAAAGTGACTGCTTCAGGGCGTACTTTAAGTGGGGCAGCGGACCGATTGCATCGAGCTTTAAGAGAATTTAGAATTCGGGGAGTGAACACCAATATTATGTTCTTACTAAATCTTTTGCAAAATGAAGAATTTAGAAATGGAGCAGCCACGGTAAACTTTATCAAGGAATATCCTGAATTAATTACAAAAATCAAGCGACGAAAAGATAGAGGGACTAAATTGCTGAATTATTTGGCGGAAGTAAATGTCAATGGCAACCCAGATGTCAAATACACCGACCCAAAGAAAGTTTTTACTAAACCAATAGTACCGAGGCATAAACATATTGATGCTTATCCAACAGGTAGTCGAGATTTGTTGAAAAAATTAGGCCCTGTTAAGTTTGCAGAAAAGCTCAAAAAAGATAAAAAAATCCAATATACGGATACCACTTTTAGAGATGCCCACCAGTCTCTTTTAGCAACTCGAATGCGGTCTTACGATATGCTAAAAGTGGCGGAGAGTTTTGCCAAAAAGCATGGACAAGATGTCTTTTCGATGGAAGTTTGGGGAGGGGCTACTTTTGATGTATCGCTGCGATTTTTAAAAGAATGCCCTTGGTTAAGATTAGAGCAGTTGAGAGAAAAAATACCGAATGTTATTTTTCAAATGTTGCTAAGAGGCTCTAATGCAGTTGGTTATAAAGCTTATCCAGATAATTTAATTGAAAAATTCATTGTACAGGCGCATACAACAGGTATCGACTTATTTAGAATTTTCGATTCTTTGAATTGGGTAGATGCCATGCGTACTTCTATTAGAACAGTTAGAAATGAGACAGATGGTTTGGCGGAAGCATGTATTTGCTACACGGGCGATATTTCTAATCCAGCAAAGACGAAATTTGATTTACAATATTACCTTGATTTAGCTCGACAATTAGAAGATGAAGGCGCACATATTATTGCGATTAAGGACATGGCAGGATTGCTAAAACCTTCTGCGGCAAAGACCTTAGTGAAAGCCTTGAAAAAAGCAGTGGATTTACCGATTCATTTGCATACGCATGATACGTCTTCTATCCAAGCAGCAACGTATTTAAGTGCGATTGATGCAGGCGTAGATGTGGTCGATTTAGCCCTAAGTTCTATGTCTGGATTGACTTCTCAGCCGAATTTTAACTCGGTGGTGGCAATGATGCAAGGGCATAAAAGAGAGCGAAAGATGGACTTGAATTCCCTAAACGAATTTTCGGATTATTGGGAAGATGTAAGAACACAATATTATCCGTTTGAGACAGAACTAAGAGCAGGAACGGCGGATGTTTACGATATGGAAATTCCTGGTGGACAGTATTCTAATTTACGTCCGCAAGCAAGAGGGTTGGGCTTAGAAGATAAGTTTGAAACCATCAAAAAGAATTATACCATTGCCAATGATTTATTTGGTGGCATTATTAAGGTAACGCCATCTTCTAAAGTAGTCGGAGATATGGCGATGTTTATGACTGCGAATAGTCTGACAAAAGCAGATATTTTAGAAAGAGGGGATAAGTTAGATTTCCCAGATTCTGTGAAAAACTTAATGCGAGGAAATTTAGGACAAATTAAAGGTGGTTTTCCAAAAGGCATTCAAAAATTGGTCTTAAAAGATGAAAAACCATTTACGGATAAACCTAATGCACATTTAGAACCGATTGAATTTGACAAAGAATTTGCAGCATTTAAAGTGGAATTTGATAATCCAAATTTAGAAATGCGAGATTTCTTATCTTATAAATTATACCCAAAAGTATTCACTGATTTTTATGAGCATTTTAAAAAATATGGAGTGGTGAGAGTGCTACCAAGTACGGCTTATTTCTATGGTTTAAAATCTTATGAAGAGATTATTGTCAAATTAGAAAAAGGGAAGAATTTATTGATTCAATACTTGGATGATACCAAAACCAACGAACACGGTAATCGAATGGTTTTCTTTAATTTGAATGGACAAACGAGAGCTGTTGTTGTAAACGATAAAAATAGTAGCATCAAGGTCAAAGAAAACCAAAAAGCAAGTGCGGATAATGAAATTGGCTCACCACTACAAGGCAGCTTATCTAAAATATTGGTAAAAGCAGGCGATGAAGTAAAAGCCAATGCGCCACTATTTATCATTGAAGCGATGAAAATGGAAAGTACGATTACCGCCCCTGTGGCAGGAACGGTGAAGCGGGTTCATTTGAAGGCTAAGACTTTGGTGAATCAAGATGATTTGGTGGTGGAATTTGAATGATAGAGAATTTTCAATTTTCAATTTTCAAAAATGGAGCAGGTTTTAGTGTTGGTGCTAAATTTGCTCTTTTTTGATGCTTACTTATGGGTAGAAATTGTACTTAACAAATAGCCTAAGACTAGGTTTAAGCCGTAATTTTGAAAATTGAAAATTGAAAATTGCGAATTGAAAATTATAAACTGTTCACCCTTTCGGGTCTGTATTTTTAATAATCGTGGTGAAAATAGCGCAAAGTTGCCCGCATTCATCTAGTAATTTAGCACGTTGTCCATCTTGTCCATACTTTAGTTTATCTAGGATTTTGAGGTTTACTTTGGTTTCTTTTAATTCCTTTAAAACGACTTTATTTTTATGAATAAAATCTTTGTTGGATTCAGCAGCATTAGCTTCTGCATAATTTAAGGCAGGACTTGTGCCAGAGCGGATTAGTTGTCCTTTTAAGTGGCTACCAGCATAGTCTTTAGGGAGTGAATTTGTAAAGAAAATAATATTAGCGGCAAAAGCTATTAGCCTTTCTTCTAAGTTGTAATCATAAGTTTTCTTCATAGTAATTCTGTTATCATGGTTTAAATGAAAATCTAAATTACTAATAATGATAAATTAAAACAAAAAGATTACTGAATATTTATTTCTATTATTTATGTTTTAAACAAGCCTCAAAAGTAAAAATGATGATTTTCCATCTCGTTTTGAAAATTGAAAATTATAAATTGAAAATTGAAAATTACCGATGTATTGGGAGTCTCAAAAGTAAAAAGGCAGCAATTCCCAATTTAAAAAATCACGAAGTGATTGAACATGATTAGCACCGTAACTTGTCCCGTATTTTAATCGGGATGAAATGCGGTGAATTCTAGTTTACAGATATAAAATTCACAACTCTGAAAGAGTTGAACGTAAAAATTCATGTTCAACTCTTTCAGAGTTGCGAGATTTGATGGAGTTCATCATCATCCCACCGCATTTTATACGGGGTTATTCACGTTTAATCCCATT
>JBGCFJ010000307.1:0-6346 GCA_045106885.1 Saprospiraceae bacterium | reverse complement strand
GATTCCGATTTTCAATTTTTCGTACCGCTAATTCTGTTTTGAGTAACATTGCATTCCTAATAGCAGCATCAAAAAATACGTTTCCTAAGGATCTACTATTCTTTTTGCCATGAAACTTAGGTAAACTGGACCAGTTTTTATTTTTACCAAAAGAGGCTTCTTCCTTGACAAAATCAGAAGCAACTGAATTTTTCGACTACAACACTACTATACACTTACATTCTTCAAGTCTTTGTTGTAATGCATTGAGGTGGTTCAATAAAACAGGACATTTTTTTAAGATAGTTAGCTTTTTCTTTCAAATCAGTATTTAATTAATTTTTTTTCTTTCAAAAGCCCCCTTCAGAAAAAGGGGGGGGGCTTTTGAAAGAAAAAAAATGGCCCCAGCGTACATCGTCTATTTGTTGTAAAATTCCTCCTCAAATTCCATTGGGCTAATGTTACCCAAGGAGGAATGTCTTCTTATCGTATTATAATAGCCGTCTATGTATTCAAAAATACGACTTCGAGCTTCAGCTAGTCCATGAAAAACACCGCCATCCAAAAGTTCTGCTTTCAGCCTACTAAATAGAGACTCTGCTTGGGCATTATCGTAATGATTATCTTTACGAGTCATACTTTGTCTAAAGTAGTGGGTTGCTATTAGCCCTCTAAACCGCTTCGCCTTATACTGACCTCCTCCATCAGAGTGTACTATCATACCTCTTGGGGGCTGGATAGTTTTAATCACTTTTTCCAAAGAACCTATCACTATACTTTCTTCCATATGTCGTTCCACTTGCCAACCTACTATACGGCGACTATACAAATCTTGCCAAGTAGCTAAATATAACCATTTACCAAAATCCAACTCTTTATTTGGCAAATAAGTAATATCTCCAACAATTACTTGGCATGGAGCGTCAGGTGAATTATCTTCTTCTAATAGTAAGTTAGGACTACGACGCAAACTTGGGTCACTTTTCGTTGTTTTTGGAACAAAACTTTTTGGCTGTATCGCTATTAAATTTTGTTCTTGCATCCTACTTCGTATTTGGTAACGACCTGCCTTAAAGCCTCTTTCCGCTAAATCTCCTTGTATCCTTCGCCAGCCATAACGACGCTTATGTGTCATAAATATTTCTTTTACTGCTTCACCTAATTCTGCCTTTTCTCTTTTCAATTCATGACTTGCTCCTTTTATATACGCGTAATAAGCACTTCGACTTACTCCCAGCACTTCACATAAATCCCTCACTTTAAAATTGCTTGATAGTTCCATAATTACATCATATATTATTGTGATACAGGGCGGCTGAAAATGCTCAACGCTTTTTTTAAAATATCTCGCTCTATTTTTAGGCGCTTATTCTCTGCTTTTAGCTCTAGCAGTTCATTTATACCTACTTTTGCTGTCTTATCTGACAGTATACTTGATGCCCGTTTCCAACGGTATATCAGATTCTCGTTGATGCCAAATGATTCAGATAAGGAACTGACGCTTCGTCCGTCTGCATTCATTTTCAGAATGTTAGCTTTAAATTCAGCATCGTAACTACGGCGCTTTTTTGATGGATTTTCTTTTTTCATATGAACACAAATTTAAGATAGTTTTGTGTCCGTATTTATTAACACATCTCAACAATGGGTGTGGCTTTAATCTGATGTAGTAAAAATCCTAAAAGGATTGAACATGAATAGCCCCGTATGGAATGCGGTGGGAGCATATTATTTGGTAATTTCCCAACTCTGAAAGAGTTGAACGTGAAAAATAGAACAAATTCACATTCAACTCTTTCAGCGTTGGGAGCATTGCGCTCATTTCTCTGCCCTCGCATTTTCATACGGGGTTATTCCTATTTAATCCATTCTGGGTTAGCTATTCTACATCAGATTAAAGCCACACCCATTACAATAATGTCTAACGTATTGGTAAATAAGTTGTTGCAAGGGTTTTGGCTTATGATTTACCTTGTTTCTAGATAGGTGAGAATAGGGAATCTTTATTTTTTTAGATTTCCTTCATTTTTGGAACGAAAGGAAAAATTATGGAGGTTTGCCTTCTCAAGTTAATGAAAATATTTTTTCGAGGATACTTAAATCTGAGTTGGATAAAGTTTATTCTTCTGACCTTGTTTTTGCTATTACACTACAGGTGGACAAGGAATAGGAGATCTTAATTTCGCAGCTTGCTATTCTTGTGCTTTATTACCAGAAACATCTTGTGAGGAATTAATAGCGTTTTAGATAGAACATTATTGATTGATTCAGAGTTTGGTTTTTTCTCTGCTAGAAACTAATTCCTTCAAATCTAATAACGATTAAATAGAAGGAAAGATATTTACTAAAAATAAAAACGCCCCCTCATACGACCCCCAAAAGAAAAAACCCTTGATAATACAATGATTATCAAGGGTTTAATTCTAAACTAAGTCGGGGCGGCAGGATTCGAACCTGCGGCCCCCTGCTCCCAAAGCAGGTGCGCTAACCGGACTGCGCTACGCCCCGAACGTTTTCCAACGACTGTTGGTCGAAGGATTTACCGAACAAAAATTTGATAAAGCTTTCGATTCTTAGTATCCAAAAAAGATGCCAAGAAAACTGGCGGAGAAGGCGGGATTCGAACCCGCGGTACGCTTTTGGCGCACGTCGATTTAGCAAACCGGTGGATTCAGCCACTCTCCCACTTCTCCAATAATTTCTTTTAAATTTTACTACTTTTTTGTTAAAAAATGAAGTAGTAAAAAATGCTTTTCTTGTAAAGCAGCGCAAAGATATAACGTTTTAATCTTAATTGCAAGTAAAAAATAATATTCTTTTATATTTTTTTTACTTTGAGTATTTGGGTTAAAAAAGGAAGCTTTTTTAGGAGCTTCCTTTTTTATTTTTCTTTTATTTGTTACTTAAAAGTTGTTTATCTTGTTTCGTTTTATTTTTTATTTTTCGTGTTGTTTTCAAAACAGTTATTTGGTAGTATAAGTTCAATTAACCGTCGTTTAAACTCATCTTTATTTTCTTTTCTAATTCTGTAACCGTATCATTAAATATCAAATCGGTGTCTAACATGTCTTGTACTGCTTTACAAGAATAAATCACTGTACTATGATCTCTACCTCCAAAATTAGCGCCTATGGCTTTTAAAGATTTATCTGTTAACTTCTTAGCTAAGAACATAGATAATTGCCGAGCAATCACAATAGAACGTTTTCTTGTTTGACCTTTCAGTTTAGCTACATCCACATCAAAATGGTCGGCTACTAGTTCCTGAATATATTCAACGGTTATTTCTTTATTAATTTGATTAACAAAGTTTTTGATGACTTCTTTTGCTAAGTCTACATCTATTTCTCTACGGTTCAAAGAAGACTGTGCCATCAAGGAAACCATGACCCCTTCTAATTCTCGAATATTATTTTTGATATTATAACAAATGAATTCTGTGACATCATTTGGAATATCAATCCCTTCCTTATTCATCTTTGATTCTAGAATTGCCATTCTAGTTTCTAAATCAGGCGTTTGCAAATCAGCAGATAAACCCCATTTGAATCTAGAAATCAATCTAGCTTCCATTCCATCCATATCTTTAGGAGGTCTATCGGAAGTTAAAATTAATTGGCGACCAGTTTGGTGTAATTGATTAAAAATATGGAAGAATATTTCTTGTGTTTTTTTCTTATTTTCTAAAAACTGAATATCATCTACAATCAAGACATCTATTAATTGATAGAAATTCACAAAATCATTAACCGCATTATTTTTAATAGATTGAATAATCTGATTGGTAAACTTTTCGGAAGAGACATATAAAACAGTCTTTCCATTATTATTCTTTAACACCTCATTGCCTATGGCTTGTGCTAAATGCGTTTTTCCTAATCCAACATCCCCAAATACAACTAAAGGATTGAAAGCAGTTCCTCCTGGATTACTAGCTACAGCCATACCCGCAGAACGAGCTAAACGGTTACAGTCTCCTTCAATATAATTATCAAAAGTATAGTTAGCGTTGAGTTGTGGATCAATTTTCATTTTCTTGATCCCAGGAATAACAAAAGGATTTTTTATTTGCGCCCCAGACATTGCTCCAGGCTCAATTGATTTTTTAGTTTTCTGAATTGGTCTAGTACTAATCGTATTTTTAAGGGCTTTTCGTTTGCCCATTAATATCTGATATTCTAATCTACCTGTATCACCTAATGCTTCGCGGATAGTGCGTTTCAGTAATTGTACATAGTGTTCCTCCAACCATTCATAAAAGAATTTATTGGGGACTTGGATTGTTAGTGCTTCATTAGCCAGCCTCACTGGCTTGATTGGCTCAAACCAAGTCTTAAAGCTTTGGGAGTTGACGTTCCTGCGTATTGTATCCAGGCAACTATCCCAAACGGCTGTGTGATCATTTACCATTCTCCTGATTGATTTCGCCTCTGTGTGGAAGCCGTAATTTAGTAATAGTTTAGTAATAGTTTTCTCATTGAATCCATAAAAGCAAACTACTTATTGTAGATATATATTTTATTGAAACTTTTTATTTAGTATGTCTGTCTATAATTAGATAATCGCTAAAAAATAAATATTATGTGTCAGACATCTTTAAAGTATCCAACACATAAGACTATCCTTTCTATTCATTTATTAGGCGACTAACTAATAGATAATCAGCTAATAAACTGATATTTTTTAGGGGGTTAGAAGTCAGACCGAAAATTGAAATTCCCTGTCAGAAGTCAAATTAAATATATGCAACCAACTGAATATCAGAAATTTACATTTATCCAATCTGACTACTGACAGTTTATGTAATAAACAGTCTGACTGCTCACTTCTTTCTAGGTATCTATTTTCTTTCTGATTATCTAAATATTGTATAGTCGTCAGAAAGACAACTATTTATAAAACAAAAAAAAACCATTCAATTTATTTTAGTAGGCACTCAAAATGACTCATCCCTTTAAGTCAAAATGAACTACAAAATTGAGAAAAATTTTGAATAAAAAAAATGGATTACGAAAACTTTTTTGAAAAAAATATTTCGTATTTGTTTTTAAAGAAGAGTAAAAGTAATAACCGTCACAAATTGTAAAAAAAATCATTTTTTTGATGACACAAATGCCGCTAAAAAAGTGATAAAGTTATAATTTAGGTAAATTTTGGATGGTTTGCTTAATTTTATTCAAGCAAATATTTTTTCAAAATTTTAATTTTCTTACTTCAATTTCTTATTGAAAATTCAGCTTTGCAAAAGTACAATTTTATTACTATAATTTCCTACCTAGTTAATAACAAATTTCTACTTTTTAAAATATTCTTTGCAGAAAAAGACAAAAGCTATTATAAATAAGGATAATATTAATTTTGGGAATAAGAATGGGGGTAAAAATAAGTAAAGGTAAAAAATAATCAACATCTCTGAATCAGCAATTCAATTTTTATGCCGTTTTAAATCTATCCAAATAATCAAATTTGTACCACTCCTTATTCCCAATTTAGTCATTTTTTTCTAGAAAAAAGTAACTATTTTGATAGTTTGATATTTTTAAACATAAAATTTTTAATTAGTTACAACCGTTAACCATATCTAAAGCATTGATTATCAACAATTTGAAATTTAAATTTTAAAAATTAAAAAAAATATAAGATTAAAAAAAATTGTCTTTGTGATTTTATAGGTAAATACTTACTTTTGTAGAGTAATTAGCTTTTGATTATATAGCATACTATTTCAAAAGAAAACTTTCTTTAAAAAATTAGTGGCTATTATTTTCTTTTTATTAACAAAATTTTTTAAAAGTGGATAACGAGAACCAAAGGAGATTTGAGAGTGTTTATTCCAAAAAGGTGCGTGCAGGTAAAAGAAGAACTTACTTCTTTGATGTCCGAAGAACTAAAGGGGATGATTACTATTTAACCCTTACGGAAAGTACTAAAAGATTTAATGGCGACGGATATGAACGCCACAAAATCTTCCTTTACAAAGAAGACTTTAACCGTTTTTTATCAAGTCTTGAAGAGGTTATCACTCACGTAAAAACTGAGTTGATGCCTGATTATGATTATGATGAGTATACTCGTCGTCATGAAGAGTACGAAGCACGGAGAGCAGCAGGTGAGTTTGACTTGCCAGCAGGGTCAGATACCGCAAATAATGAAAATGCAACCAGTTCTGAAGCTCCAGCAACGCCAGCACCGGAAACGCCAGCAGCAGAGACAGAAACACCATCAGCTGTTGAGTCAGAGGATGATATGAGTTGGTAAGCAAAGGAACTTTTTACAAAGATATTATGTAAGCTAAATCGAACCTTTCGGTTTAGCTTTTTTTTTGTCTTAATAAATACTTCTATGTTTTATTCTAAAATGAACGAAA
>JBGCFJ010000306.1:0-7046 GCA_045106885.1 Saprospiraceae bacterium | reverse complement strand
GCAGGAAAAGCCTTTTGTGCAGGCATTGACCTAAGTAATTTTAGCAACCCAGACGGAGCTGGCAGTAAACCATTAACGGATAGAACACATGGCGTAGCAAATATGTGGCAACAAGCCGCTTGGATATGGCGTGCCTTGCCTGTACCTGTTATTGCAGCCGTTCATGGCGTAGCTTTTGGTGGAGGCTTGCAAATTATGCTGGGCGCAGACATAAAATATGTGACTGCGACTACCAAACTAAGCGTCATGGAAATGAAGTGGGGCTTAATTCCTGATATGGCGGGTACACAATTAATGTATCACTCGGTACGAGATGACATTATTCGAGAATTGACGTATACCAATCGAGTGTTTTCTGGCGAACAGGCAGTTGATTATGGATTTTGTACCCATGTTTCGGAAGACCCAATGGCGGATGCTATGAAACTAGCTACAGAAATTGCGGGCAAAAGTCCGACAGCAATTGTGAAAGCTAAAAAATTATTGAATGCAGCTCCTTACTTAAATGTGGAAGATGGTTTGATGATGGAATCAGTTGAACAAGATGGGGTCATTAAGAAGAAAAATCAGTTAGAAGCGGTATATTCCAGTATGCAAAAGCGAGCTGGGAATTTTGACGATTATCGGGAGTAAACGGTAGGGCAAGAAAAGGTGTTTACAGTATATTCGTGGTTCAAATCATAAATCTTTGATAACTTTATTTGTTGGGTTGCTAGTTGTTAAGTACTCAGACAAATTTAAGTTAACAACTTTCTGCTAACAAATTAAACTATACTCGTCAAAAAACGCTATGCCCTCTGTGTACTCCGTTCCTCTGTGGTAAAAATAAGCTATATTCGTCCAAGTAAAAGATGTTCGTTTATTTTTGTCGTATTATATTGCCAATAATCCAGATAATCGACTAGTCAGAGATTCGCTTATTGCCTGTGCGTTAGTGTGGATAATTGGGTGAATCTATTATTAAAAACTTCTTTTATAGCGTCAGAATAGTACCTTTTTGATGAATCCATTACTAAAACAAAAAAATGATAAATATATTTAAAATTACAAGTTTTCTAGAAGGCGTTTCTTATATTTTATTATTAATGGTGGGCGTACCCCTTAAATATTTGGGGAATAATGATATTTTGGTGAAATCATTAGGTATGCCTCACGGGATGTTATTTCTTGCTTATGTACTACTCGCTTTATTGATTCGGAGTCAAATGAAATGGGATATGAAAACCACCTTTATTGTACTCATTGCTTCTTTGCTTCCTTTTGGTACTTTTTATATCAATAGAAAGTATTTAAATGCCACACTATAAGTTATGAAAACCGTTCAGACAGATATATTGATTATTGGAGCAGGAGTTCTCTATCGACAAAGTTATTTGAACAGTACTTTTTTTGTGGCGGGTTCGGAAACAGCGGCTCAACATCCTGGATATATGGATGGTGCAGTTAGGAGTGCTTATTATGTTTATGAAGCGATTAATGCTAAAGTTTGACAATTTTCAATTTTCAATTTTCAATTTATAATTTTCAATTTTCAAAAGGGAATAACCCATAGTTTTTGGCGTGTAAAATATCATTATTGAGGTTGTTTTAATCTTTATCCGTTTTTTCCTTTTGCCATTTCGTTTAAAAATTGATGAAAATAATTTTATGCGAAAGTTCTTCTAATAGGCACTGGAAGGCAGCGAATGATTACTTTTTTAACAGAATACCGAATCTGCAAATTGAGGTAATATTTACTCATTTATTCATTTCACGATTTACTCATTTAAAATACATGAGACAAATAGACCATATTGTTTACACCGTTCCCAACTTAGCAGCAGCGATGGATTGGTTTGAGGAAATTTCAGGCATTCGTCCTGCATTTGGTGGTTATCATACTACGCAAGGCACTAAAAATGCGGTCATTAACTTAGGAAATAGTCGATATTTAGAATTGTTGGCAGCGGACGATAATAATAAAGAGATTTCGCCACCAAGATGGATGGGAGTAGATTTTTTGAAAAAAGCACAGATGACTCGATGGTCTTTAAAGTCTACTGACTTACCAAAAGATAGTGCGATTTTGCAGCAATATCAAGAAGAAATGGGGCGTATCGAAGGCGGACAACGAAAAACAACTAGTGGTAGTTTGTTAACTTGGGAAATGATTATGCCACTAGCTGCACCAGAAGCAGAAGTGATGCCTTTTATGACGGATTGGCAAAATTCGGCAGTACATCCAACAGAAGCTATGCCCGAACAATGCGAGTTGGTAAGCATGTCCTTTACACATCCTACCCCTGAATTATTGCAACCAACTTTAGCTAAATTAGGACTGAATTTAGACCTTGTGCAAGGACTTAGTATTGGCATTAAAGCTAAAATTAAGTGTCCAAATGGGGTTGTTGAGATATGATAAAGATTGGTTATGCTTCAAAACTTACCTGAAGGTACACAAGTAATTTTTTTAACAGAACATCAAATATTTATGACTACCATATAGGAAAAAATCGAGTTTGGATGATTTCATTGGGGCAAAAAAGTATGAATAATGTTAAACTTCTGTGATAACTTTATTTAGCTATCCATCGTTTTTACTTAAACGAGTCGTAATTACGATAGCGATAAAAATAAAAATATATTATCATGAAAACCCTATTTAATTTTTTAATAGCTACTTTTTTAATCCTAGGAAATAACTTTGCTCAAACAAATTATCAACAATTTTTCCAGAATACAGATGCTTTTTTAAAAACACATGTGCAAGATGGTTTAATCAATTATGCCGCTGTAAAAAATGACATGCGCTTAAAAACTTTAATTGAGACGGTGGAAACGATTGATTTAAGGGAGGCCTCAGATGCGACTAAAAAAGCTTTTTATATCAATGCTTATAACCTGCATGTTGTCAATGCATCGGTTGCGACTTATCCGATTCAATCAGTTCAAAATATCCCAGGATTTTTTGATAGAAAAAAAGTGAAAATTGCAGGGGCTATTTATACCTTGACCTCTTTTGAGAAAGAACGTTTATTAACGCCTTATAAAGATGCTCGATTACACTTTGTCTTGGTTTGTGGAGCTTTGGGTTGTCCGCCAATTACGGATTTTGCTTATACGTCAGAAAATTTAGACCAGCAATTAACGGAACAGACTAAATTAGCTTTAAATAATCCAGATTTTTTAAAAATAACTCAGAACAACCTAAATTTATCTCAAATTTTTAATTGGTATCCCGAAGATTTTGGTGGTAATAAAAAAGGAATTATTCGTTTTATTAATAAATACAGAACCTATACGGTGCCAACAACTGCCAAAATTAGTTATTATCCGTACGATTGGACGCTGAATGATGCTTCTGCTGGGTCTGCGGCGACAACAGTGAATAATAGTGGTGGAGGAAATAACACTACTCGTTATATTGTCTCTTCAACAATTCCAAAGGGTTCTTTTGAAGTTAAAATTTTTAATAACCTATATACTCAAAAAACGGGTAGCCCAGATAATCTAACCAATAGGTCGACTTTTTTCACAACTTCAATAAGCGTTTTGTATGGTTTAACAAATAGGTTTAATATTGGTATCAATACACGTTATAGAAGAACCTCCAATGAAAGATTGCCTTCTTCTGCATTGGATGTTTTTGGGGCTGCACCTTTAGATGGTAGTGCTAGACAAGGTTTTACTGCTTTTGGTCCTCAAATTAGGTATGCTCCTGTAGAAAAGTGGGAAAATTTTTCTATTCAGAGTTCTTTTGTATACCCAATTGGTAGAGACTTAGCAGGAAGTGCGACCCAACCCTATATTGATTGGACAGGACCAACATGGAATACTCAGTTTTTTAATGATTTGCCACTTGGCAAAAACTTTTCTTTATTTACGGAAATAGACGTTTTGCTAGAAGATATTGGTTCATCAAGTAGTGGACATATCAATCGTTTTTCAACGCCAGCAACCCTTATTTTAAGTTATAATCCTAATAAGAAAACGACGATTTATACTATCGGTGGATTTTCCCCATACTGGCAAAGTACTTTCGACTACTTCTTACAAGGAGGTGTTGGTGCTAAATATCAGTTTACCCCAAATCTTGAATTGGAATTATTAGTGACAGATTTTACCAATAAATTTTTAAGTGATACAGGTGGACAGGCTTCTACTTTTAATGTAGGATTTAGGTTTAATTTGTAGGCGGAGAGGCGGAGATGCTGATGGGGGGATTGGTTCTAGTTATCTACTGATTTTGCCATAGGTTTTAAGCACTATCGGTAATCTTAAATTATATATCTTACATCATAAATCTGTCTAGTTGATTTGTCTATTTAGCAGATTTATGATGTATGATTTTCAGAACCAATCACCCCTGGCTGATGGGGGAGTGGTGAAATGCGTCGCCTCTCTGCCTTTCCGCCTCTCAGCTTTTCTGCCTTTCCCCCAGAGTAACTATCTTTGTAAATGTATAAGGATAAAAGTCTAAGAAAAGACGAACTTGAAACAGAAATTAGATACATGTTCCGACCATTTATTATTTGTTGCTTATTAATAGGAATGACGAATAGTCTTTTGGCACAAGAAAAGACAGGAGAAATTATTGACCACTTAAAATTTGAGGGCTTAAAGAAAACGCAAGAAAGTTTTTTATTATTTTTTCTAGAATCATTACCTGGCACACCAATAACAGCAGCGGCAATTGAGTCTGATATACAAACATTGAAAAATATTTCTGGTATTGGGAATGCGAGTTATAGGGTAGATACCTTTGGAGCGCAAATTCATTTGGTCTATAGAGTGGAAGAAGTTAAAACTTTACTACCGATTATTAATTTTGGTGGAATCAAAGGGAATTTATGGTTTCAGGCTGGATTCACAGATATAAATTGGCGAGGCAAAGGACAAAATTTAAGTGCCGCTTATCAAAATAATGACCGACGGCATTCAGGGCAGATTTTTTATAAAGTACCTTGGTATAAAGCCAAACCTTGGGGATTTTCTGCTAGTTTGACTAAATGGTCTTCTAGAGAACCTGTTTTCTTTTCAGCAGGAACGGTTAATTACGATTATGATAATAACAGTATAGCTTTATCTGTGATTCGTCATTTGGGTTATCGACGAAACTTAGAATTAGGCGGTACTTTTTTTATTGAAAAATATACCAAAAGTGAATTACAGTTTTTAGATACCCCACCAGGACCAGCTACTTTTCGACAACCGAAGTATTTATCGAAATTAGTATATAATGAAGATTTTTTGAATTACCATTTGTTCTATTTAAAAGGGTATAGTTGGCGATTGGCAATGCAAAATGTATATAATACTGTAGATAAAAACTGGTTCAATACCTTACAGTTTCAAGGAAGAGCTTTTAGAAGATTTGGTAATAAAGGCAATTTAGCCATGCGTTTAAGATTAGCTATTTCTACTAATAATGAAACGCCCTTTGCCCCTTTTGTAGTAGATAGCCACGTTAATCTAAGAGGCGTAGGCAATCGAATAGACCGAGGAACTGCCCAAGCTGTTTTCAATGCAGAATATCGACAAACTATTTATGAAGCTAATAAATGGGGCGCTCAATTGGTTGCTTTTTCGGATATAGGTACATGGCGAAAGCCTGGAGGTGATTTTAATGATTTGTGGAATAGTGACCATTTTAGGCATTTTATTGGCGGTGGATTTAGAATTATTTACCAAAAGGTTTTTGGAGGGATACTTCGAGTAGATTATGGTTTTGACGTCTTCAATAAAAATCAGAATGGTATCGTTATTGGATTGGGGCAGTATTTTTAGATAATGATGAACGATGAATTCGTTTTATAAAATAATGTCATATAAATAATTTTTTCACGAAAAATATTTAGCTCAATTTTCAATTTAAAATGTTCAATTTTCAATTTTCAAAAATACATACAAAGAGAGAAAAAAGCCTGCTGTTAAAACAATTCCTAACCATGTTGTTTTATACCTTAAAAACTCAGGATTATCCCCTTTTGAAAATTATAAACTATAAATTGAAAATTGAAAATTGTCCATATACAACAGCTATTTTACTATTTTTTGGAAGTTTAATAGTTGTCTTACCTACAAATTTAGTAGCTCAAAAGATAAAAGGGATGAGCTTAAATGGTCCTGAAAAGCCTAGTTTCCAAGCAGCTATGTTTGAAGCAGTAAAAGTGTCCAATGCGGACTGGCTTGCTTTTGTTCCCGAAGCTACCTTAGACCGTACTACCTTAAAATTGAAACCTGATAAGGAGAATAATTGGTGGGGAGAAACAATAGCTGCCAATATAGCGGGGATGCAATTAGCTAAACAGGCGGGGTTTAAAGTTTTTTTAAAACCACATATTGTATTAGGAGAAATTCCTAAACGTCCAGCAAAAGCAATTCCTATAGGAAATTTTACTAAACTTAACCGACCAAAAGATAAAACTAGAGGGGTAGAATGGCGGGGCGAAATGTCCTTTAAAAAAGAAGCAGATTGGCAACAGTGGGAAACAGCCTATGAAAAATATATCCTTGAGTTGGCACGAATTGCCGAGGAAGTAGAAGTCGATTTATTTTCTATTGGTACAGAATTAAAACAAAGTGCTTGGAAAAGGCCTGCCTATTGGCACCAATTAATTCAAAAAGTTCGGGCGATTTACAAAGGCAAATTAATTTATTCTGCCAATTGGGATGAATATCAAAAGATTACTTTTTGGCAAGACTTAGATTATATTGGTGTAGATACTTATTTTCCTATAAGTAAAATGGAAACCCCTTCCGTCAAAAAAACAATGAAAAATTGGCGTTCTATCCAAAAAGACTTAAAGAGATTTAGTAAAAAAGAAAACCTAAAAATAGTATTAACAGAGTATGGTTATCGAAATGTTGCCTATGCTGGCAAGCGCCCTTGGACGCATGACAAAGGCTCGGCTACTACTAATAACCTCGCCCAGCGTAATTTATATCAAGCCTTTTTTGAAACATTTTGGACAAAAAAATGGATAGCTGGTGGGTTTGCATGGAAATGGTTTTGTGTTCCACCTCCTTCAGGAAATACGAGTTTCTCCATGCAAAGGAAACCTGCT
>JBGCFJ010000305.1:0-3925 GCA_045106885.1 Saprospiraceae bacterium | reverse complement strand
CCCTTACCTAGCCAAAAAAATCTCCAAAAACACCGTAGCGTGGCTAAGCCCAGTCGTTTTATGTTATTCCTTAGGCATCCTTTTAGCCAATCTTTCTTTTTTTACTATCCATGAACCCGTCGCCAATTACTTTACCCAAGGCACTATTCTATTGGCGATTCCCTTTTTATTATATGCGACTGATTTATCTAGTTGGTTAAGTGATTTTAAGAGCATGGTCATTGCTTTTTTGTTTTGTGTCTTGGCAGGGATTATAGGGACTTGTTTTGCAGGTTGGTACTTTCAAGAAACAATTGAACAATCTTGGTTAATTGCAGGGATGATTGCCGCTATTTTTTCTGGTGGCATTCCGAATATGCAGGCGGTGGGAATGGCATTAGAAGCCGACTCGAATACTATTGTTTTACTCAATGCCGCAGATATATTTATTGGCGGCATGTATTTATTATTTCTTACTTCTTTGGCTAGTAAACTATTGTCTTTTTTTCTTGGAGATTATCAAGAAAGAAATTTACAAATGAGTAATAAAAATCTATTAGGTAGTAAGAATATTTCTTTCAAAGATTTTTTTATAGGTTTAGGGATTGCCTTATTAATTATTGGGAGTGCTGTTGGCGCAAGTTTTTTATTTTTTGGACATTTGGTCGCTACTTTTATAATTTTGTCTCTAACTACTTTAAGTATTATTGCTTCTAGGCTGGCTTTTGTACAAAAATTAGAAGGGACATTTGAGGTGGGTGATTATTTGTTATTGATGTTTTGTGTGGCGGTAGGCATGCTGGCTAATTTTGCTAATATTCTAGAAAATGGATTGAGTTTAATTAAATTTATGGCTGTGGCATGGGTGATTACGGTTGGCTTACATTGGCTCCTTTGCTACTTTTTTAAAATTGATAAAGATACTGCCTTGATTGCTAGTACTGCTGCCATTTATGGGCCTGTTTTTATTGGGCAAATAGCTAGTACGATTGGAAATAGGCGACTTATTTTCCCAGGTATTGCACTAGGATTATTGGGGATTGTTTTAGGAAATTATGTGGGTATTTCGGTGGCTTGGTTGATGCGGCAGGTATTGGTAATCAGGTAATAATTATGACACTGCAAAAGAGGTAATTGAGCAAACAGGTAAGATAATCTTCACTAAACATACGCCTCTCAAACAAACTTAATAGTCAACAACGCTCAATTTTAAATCGTTTTTTAGCTTCATTATCCAGTGAATGGCTATGGCAAGAAAATTGCTAAAATCATCCAGTAACAGGAAGTTACTGGATGATAGTAATTATAGATAAATATTATTTTATTTCCCTTTTACAAAACGGTCAATAGCTAAAGATTTTCCGTCAAATTGAAAATCAATAGAATAAATCCCAAAAGCTAGTGTTTCCACTGCTAAATTAGCTTTATTCAAACCATCAATTAAGGTAGTAGCTGTTCTTCTCACTTCTTTGCCCGTTGCATCCAGAATAACGAGTGCGCCTTTAGTTGTTCCTTGTGTCCAGTTCATTTCCACGAATACTTCGTTTACTGCTGGATTCGGATAAACTTTAATTGCTTCTGTGATAGGAACATCTTTTTCAATACTAGTAGATAGGTTTCCTTGACAAGGAATTGTGGCAAAATTAGTAACATTGCCAATGTATGCTTCTCCTCTTGCACCAAAAATGGTAATGGAGTTTCCTACATTTGCATTTCTACTATTTGGTGCTATAAATACATCTTCTGTATTATTCATCAGAGAGACTGTGCCTTGACAAGATAGCGCATTTTTAAATTGGAATAAAGCCATTTCTACGCCAGCTTCATAATTAAAATCAACCGTTCCTAAAGTAGCCAATCCAAAAGAAATGTAATCTACATCAGGTGCTTCTGATGGGGAATCACTCCGAGAATTGTCTTGCCAGTCAATATCTAATTGAAGGCTTTTCAAATCCTTTACTTCAAAAGACTCTGTTGGTACTTTAATGGTCACCTGTGCCGTGCTGGTAATGTTGTGCGGATGCCTCCAAGTACGTTCTGGAATCAAAGAAACCTGATAGGTTTCACCATCGTCTAACATCGTCAATTTAAATTGAACTTGTGCGGTAGATAGGTAAACGATACCGAGTACCAGTAGATTTGTTAATAAAGTTTTTAAAAATAGTGTGTTGTTCATCTTAGAGAATGTCATAATAAAACATTTGTTTATAAAAGTAATTAATAACAGTAAATGAATACGTTAACTATCCTCTTTAATTCTCATTTTTAGTCTTCAGTAAAAGTAGGATACTTTTACTTTTCCAAAATTTTAGCCTTTTGAATGTCTCCTAAAAAATAAAATCAAAAAATTAGGATAAAAAATCCTTATCCATTATGGTATTTGTTCCGAAATTGCAAAATTCAAGCGATACGATGTATTTTGGGGATGAAATAAAACGTTAAAAAATATATAAGCATCAATATCATTCTTAGGTCCTTGGTATTTCACTTTTCCGTCCATATTCGTATCTGAACCATAGTAGCCATGTAAAACACTATTATAGGTAATAGGAATACTAGGATCCGTTTGCCAAAGTGATAAGAAAATATCAAAGAAAATCATATCTCTATCAGGTAATCCAAGACCACCACCTGCAAGAATAATAAATTTATCAGGATTGGCATTTCCACCTCTTAAGACCATTTCATCTTGTATTTCTAATTGAGCGTAATTCCCAAAAGTAGGTGTAAAGTTAGAGGTAAAATCTATATAAGGGATAGTAGCAGTAGTAGAAAATGTAAATGGGAAAGCTGTCATCACACCTAAATGATTACGATGTTTTAAACAAACATAATAGTTCCCATCAGGCACATTAAATCGGACATTAGATTCCCCATCAACATCCACCACATCACCATCTCTCTGAATCAAAGCTGAACGAGTCGCCACAATTAAAGTAGAATCTACATTCGACCGAAGTTCTATGAACACCCAATCAACTATTGCATTATTTCCATTTTTGTCTAATACATCAAGCGTGGTCGTTTCTCCCCCACCTTCACCAAAATGAACAAAGGAAGGAATGCCTGTATAAGGTTCTGTCAATGGAATAAATCTTTTCTTTCTCAAATCATCTTCCATCAATCGTTCATTTTCTTTATAAGGTCCTTGTAGCATTGCTTTAAGCAACAATTCATTAGTGGCTACTATCGTGTTTCCTTCACAACCAAGTGCTACATCTGTATCAATATTATATAATGTACCAACAGCAATTGGTCTAGTTCCATTATTAGGACTACTACTATTAAAGTGGGTATTTATCGAATCAAATCCAATATTTGGAGTCATATCATTATTCATTATATCAAAACAAACAACCCCAATATCTTCCCATTCTTGCGTCGTTATTTCAGGACAACTAATGCTATCTGTCAATAAAGTCATGGTTAAGCAGAATTTACCTGGTACAGAAGTTCCATCAAATTTTTGCTCATCCCAAGGACTAGTTCTTCCGCCTATACAAGTCTCGTTTTCATCAAATTGAGTAGAAGTATAGCTCGCAAATTCTAATGCATCTACATCATAATTGACCATAATAGAAGAAGTTCCAATAGTAAAATCTTCTCGTTGTGCTTTAGCTTGTAAAGTTAAACAGTAAGTATTCGCTTGACAATCTAATTCAGAACGCAGTCTTAA
Organism: Saprospiraceae bacterium; assembly: GCA_045106885.1. Taxonomy (GTDB): domain Bacteria; phylum Bacteroidota; class Bacteroidia; order Chitinophagales; family Saprospiraceae; genus JAFMDF01. The sequence goes on along the minus strand of JBGCFJ010000305.1, from coordinate 270 downwards.
ATCAATTTCGTTGACAATTTCAGGCAATGCTTCCCCTACACAATTACAATTGCCGTCCTGCTGATCATTAATAGTCGTTAGATTATTATCCAAACAGGGTGTTCCTGCTTCAGGGCAAGTATTTTCAAGGCAAATAATTTGAACAATTTTCCCTCTTTGGCAAAGGCTAACAACATCTGACAACTCCACAAAAGAGAAAATAATTTCTTGACCAACATTCAATGTCTCTCCTATTGGTAAAATACTTGGCTCTAAAATAGTACCATCACT
>JBGCFJ010000304.1:0-2209 GCA_045106885.1 Saprospiraceae bacterium | reverse complement strand
CACATCGACATTCTTCATTGGATTACCGCTTAAATCCAACATATTCAGCAAAGGTAATGCTCCATTTACGGTAAATTTCTTTAATTTATTTGAGTGTGTAAAATATTAGGGGAAATAGTATATGAAAGCCAATAGTAGTTCAAAGGATGTAGGCAAAAAAATAACTTGCTGATTATAAATCGTTTATAAAAAACTATAATTCAACTTTATAATTTAAGATTAAGATTAATTTTAAATATATTAATTATTTCACAATAAATTGATTGTCAGGGAATTACAAGCTAATTAGTTTTAAAGAAAAGGAATTTATAGGTCTAAAAATCAGTCAGAAGAGTCTATTTTAGAAGAAAAAGGGAATAAACTTATAAAAATCACAAAGAGGTTATTAATTTAAAAGCGATAAAACAAACTAAATTAACAAACCTCAAAGTGATATTATGATACAAGGTATAAAAGATAAAAGCATTAAAGGAATTTACGGACAATTAAATGCCTTAATAGATACAGCCGCCGATTTAGGAAAGAGGGAGGAGGTAAATGCGGACGTTATGGAAAAGAAGATATTGAAAGGAGTGCTAACTTTAGGTTTAGAATTGTTAAAGCTATCGATAAATACAAGAAATACAGAAGTGGAAGAAAAAGGGAAACCAGTAGTATCAGGGGCAATAGTAAATAAAGGATTAACGCCCCGCTGGTATCAAAGTATATTTGGTGAACTGCAGATAAATCGTAGAAAATACCAAATAGCAGGAAAAGGGACTTATTATCCGCTAGATACTAGCCTAAATTTACCAAAAGAAAAATACTCCTATGTCCTACAGAATTGGATAGGAAAAAGTAGTACAGACCTAGATTACCGAGAAAGTGTAAGCATGCTCAATGAAATATTAGGACTGGAACTTAATGGAGTACAGAGCAAAAGTAATGCGAATAAATTGGGAGAACAGGTTGCTTCATATTATGCTAGTCAAGCAGTAAAAGGGGTAGAACCTGGACAGTTTTTATGTGTAGAATGGGATGGAAAAGGAGTACCAATAATAAAAGAAGAACAGCAAGGAGCAGAAAAAGAGGATAGCAGGACCTCGGTAATAGTGCGCTTAAAAAAAGGAGAAAAGAGAGGGGTGAAAAAAATGGCTACAGTAAGTGTAGTCTCTGATTTCACCCCTAAGATAAGAGGAAAACAAAGCATTATACGCGGTTTATTTAAAAGCCCATTGACTATACTGGAAGCGGAAAAAGAGGAGGCAACCTTAAAATTAGCCCATAGCCAAGTTACTACAAATAATTGGCATCAGAATATCCATCGTCGTGCTTTTATGGCTAATCAGGGAAAATCAATAAACTATGGAATCGAATTGGCTCAAAAACGAAGCCAAGGCAAAGAGCTACCTATTATAGCACTTGTTGACGGAGGAGTAGGTTTAGAGGGAGATATTTTAGCTGCATTTGAAAAAAAGGGGATGTCGGATTTATTAAAGTATATTATACTTGATATTGTTCATGTTTCTGAATATGTATGGAAGGCAGGTAATGCAATATTGGGAGAAAATAGCAATTTGCGAACTCCGTGGGTTAAAGAAGTTTTAGCGGATTTGCTTGATGGTAAAGTAAGCAATGTCATTGACGATTTAATAGCTAATCGAGATAAAACAAATTTGTCTAAATCCAAAAAACAACAATTAAATAAAACCATTACTTATTTTACGAATCACCAACACAAAATGGATTATAAGACTTATTTGGCAAAAGGACTTCCTGTAAGTACAGCCTTGGTAGAGTCTAGTTGTGGGCATTTAGTTAAAGACAGAATGGAACGTAGTGGGATGCGGTGGTCTATGGATGGCGCACAAAATATGATTGATGCTAGAGCTGTAAAGAAAAATGGAGATTGGTCAGATTTTATGGCATTTGTTACCCAGAAAAATCAAGAAAGTTACCATGAAAAGGCCGCTTAACATATTAACTTTCCCCTAATATTTTACACACTCATTTGATTTGGTAAAAATTAAAGGCATTCAAAATTATGATGAAGCGCTGGATACTATTGGAAAGGGGGACGGTTGTGAAATTTGTAAACCTGCTTTAGCTTCTGTTTTCGCCACCGTTTATAATGAAACTGCTGTTAAACAAGAAACCATTCAAGACACCAATGATCGCTTTTTAGCGAATATTCAAAGAAACGGTTCTTATTCGATTGTCCCTAGAGTGC
>JBGCFJ010000303.1:0-3612 GCA_045106885.1 Saprospiraceae bacterium | reverse complement strand
GGGTTTGTAATGAGGTAAAACAAAAAAATCTAAGTCAATATGGGATTGGTCTACTGTATATCCTAAAGATAATCCAATTGAGGTTTTTGGACTAAGCATGCGTTCGTAACTAATTTCTGGAACGCTTAATAATCCTAAAACTGCATTAAACTTGAATTCATTATGCGGATTTGAGAATAGCTGAGTTTTTTATAGCTCTTTTGAAGATTGGGCGGATAAGAAACTACCACATAAAAACAATGCGAATAATAGAAAAAATGGTAAACGTTTTGAATTCATTTGAGCTGGATTTGATGTTAATTTATTGGTAAAAAATAAACAAACTCTATTCCTAAATTAAATTACCCAGTAATATCTTTACAGAATCATAAACTTTAACAAAAAAGTAGTGATTGAAAATAACTATTCCAATCACTACTTCTCCATTATACTACGCCGCTTTTAATTTATCTTTTCGTTTTTTAAGTTGGCGTTCTAACTTCTGAGCCGTATAGGCAATGGCTTTTTCATAAGCATCCGTTTTTTCTTTGGCGAAAACAGGCTTACCTGGTAGGCTTAGGTTAATTTCTACGATTTTTCCGTCTGGAGCTTTTGGGTCTTCTAATTTTAAAAATACATCTGCTCGCAGGATACGGGCATAAAAAGTCTGCAATTTGCTAATTTTCTTGTCAATAAGGTCTTTCAAAAGCGCATTTACTTCAAAAGGTGCATGAATCTTAATCTGCATAACTTGTCTATTTTTTGGTTAGAAAATAAGAAAGAAAGGAGCTTGTATTTATCCTTTCTTTTTTTGAAAAACTATTATCATTCTCTTATTAATAATAACAACTACCCCCTAGGAAAAAGTTCAGCTTTTATGCCAAAAAATATTCTTTTTCAATTTAATGACACATTGGAATATATTGCAAGGCAGCACTCAACTTAAAATCTGGTGGCAAATAAAAATTTGCACCACGATAAATAAACCAGAGAGCGAGTAGGGTCAGAAAAGTAGGGTAGAGGCGGCGTAATTGTAATCGATATTTTTGATGAGTTCCATTACCCAACAATAAAAAAAGGAGCATCAAAGGCATTGTTCCCAAACCGAAACTAAACATGTATAAACTACTACCTAAAATACTTTCTGCGGATAAAGCCCCAACCATCGCCAAATAAACTAATCCACAAGGTAGCAGACCATTTAGTAAACCAATGGCTAAAACAGTCTCTTTTGTATTCTTACGTAGATAGTGACCTAGCAAGTTTTTCACTCGAAGGTAAAATTGATTAAAAAAGGGAAAGCTAATTATTTTTGACTCTAGATTAACAGAGAAAAAAACCATGCCTAATAACATCACCCCTGTTAAAATAGACAGTACTTTCTGCAAACCAGCAAAAACAATTCCTTCCCCTATGATACCAATAAAAACACCTAAAAAACTGTAAGTTATAGCTCTACCAAAATTATAGAGTAGACTGTTCGTGAGCAATGAAAAACGACTTTTCTTTTGTAATGGCATTGCCAAAGCTATCGGTCCACACATACCAATGCAATGTAAACTTCCAAATAAACCGATAGTGAATGCCGTCCAAAATATCATTAGTAAATGGTATTTTTATTTTAATATACTTGTGATAAATAATTTTCTTCCGTTTCAGGAATCTCAATTGTTTTTCGATTCAAATAAGGTATTTTATTGGCAACCCAATCTACCTCGATTTTCCATCGCCCTGCTTTTAACGTTTCTACGTCAATAGTCATATTATTTTGAGCATTCACTTTAATTGGTAAAAGCACATCCGCTTTTTTATCTGATGCTCGATACAATAAGATATTTCCTGTAACTAGCTTAGCATTATTAGGAAATACCAATTCAATTTGTTGAATGCGCTTGTGGTAATCAATTTGCATAGGGATTTTCAATGCCATACTATTCTCCAACTTATCGAAAGTAGTTTGATAAGCTAAGTCCTTGGCATAATAATCCTCTACCACTAAGCTATGGTCGTACTGTGTTGATTTATAAACCTGAAAAAATAAGGTCATAGCAAAACAACTGTAAAAAATAAAAATACCTGTTCCCCAATTTATCTTCATGATATTTTAGTTTATTGATTATTAACTATCTCAATTGCTTACTTCTTACTACCACTTGGTCCAAAGAAATTAGTATGAACCTTATCTAATAATTTATCACCCGCATAAATCTCTATAATTAAATCATTTTTCCGGCCGTGAAGGGCTGACTTTTCCATTTCTATGAATAAAGCCCCCTCTACCATAGCATTTTTATTTGCGGTAGGGCTTTTGCCAACCAATTTAATCAATCCTCCTGAAGAGGCTAACTTAAAAGTAATCGGCAATTCTTGATTGGTTTTATTAAAGATTTGGTAATTATAAAGGTTACTAATATGCGTTTCATCTACTTTTTGATAAAGCATTCCAGGTGTCCTTAATATCAAAGTTTCTATATCAGAACGACTTCCCAACATCGCAATATTCACCACCATTAATACTGCTAATACCGCTGTATAAGCGATAACTCTTGGCGTAAATATCTTCTTACTTTTTGTCTCAATTCCATTAGAACTATCATAACGAATTAAGCCTTTTTCTCGACCTATTTTTACCATCACTTCATCACAAGCATCCATACAAGCCGTACAATTAATGCACTCCATTTGAACACCATCTCTGATGTCTATACCCGTTGGACAAACTTTCACGCATAGTTTACAGTCTATACAATCTCCTTTTAATTTCAGCGGCTTTTCTTCTACAATTGGTGGAAAATCTTTAGCTGTTAAATTAGCGGAAGTAACCATGGCTGCAATGTTTCCAACTAAATCTTCTGTAGGACAAGTTTGACCAGTCGTACAATGGTCGCAAGCATTCTTACAAGGGGCTTTTTCAGCTTTAAGTGCCGATTTAGGTTTAGTTACTTTTTTCTTTGCCTTACTCATTTTTCCTCTAGGTTCTCCTCTCACAAAATCATAAGAAACTTGAATCGTATTTTTGTCCGTCAATACGCCTTGCAATCTACCATAAGGGCAAATAGTTGTACAAACTTGTTCCCTTAATCGAGCAAATACAAAATAAAAAACACCAGTAAAAATAATCATTGCGCCAAATCCACCTAAATTATCTGTTGGAGAAGAAGAAACAATTTCCGTTACTCTATCCAAACCTAAAATATAACTCAAAAAAGTATGGGCAATCAGTACCGAAATACCAACAAAAATTAAATGTTTAGCTCCTTTTTTAAAGAATTTTTCTTGTGACCAAGGCGCTTTATCTAGTCGTTTTTGAGCCGTATAATCACCTTCTATCCAATATTCTACTTTTCTAAAAAGCATTTCCATAAAAATAGTCTGAGGACATACCCAACCACAGAATAATCGACCAAAAATCACCGTAAATAATACAATGAATACTATAAAAGTCAACATCGCAAAAACAAACAGGTGGAAATCCTGTGGTGTAAAATGTATTCCGAAAATGATAAAATTACGCTCTAAAATATTGAATAAAAGCAATGGTTCTCCATTTACCTTAATAAAAGGTATTCCAAAAAGGATGGCTAATAAGCCCCAACTAACATAAGTTCTTGCATCATAGAAAGCTCCTTTGGG
>JBGCFJ010000302.1:0-12770 GCA_045106885.1 Saprospiraceae bacterium | reverse complement strand
ATCCAAAGATTAGCCGAAGCAGGTGCAGAAGGGGCTATTCTAGGCTGCACCGAAATTCCTTTATTAATCAAACCAACCGACGTGACCATCCCTACTTTTAATACCACTAAAATTCATGCAGAGCAAGCGGTTGCATGGGCTTTGGTAGGAAAAATGGTGCGTTAATGGATGGAAAACTGGTAGCAAAGCCTTCAGGCTTTCCTGTCGCCGACCTTCAGGTCGGAATCTTCTGCTTAGAACATTAAATTTTCTATATAAAAACAGGCCTAAATGCCTTTTACTCGAAAGCCTGAAGGCTTTACTACCAGTTAAATTATGAAAATTACGCTTTACCAAATAGATGCCTTTACAAAAAAAGTATTCGGTGGAAACCCAGCGGCAGTTTGCCCATTAGACGACTGGATTCCAGACGAGTTAATGCAAAAAATTGCGATAGAAAACAACCTAGCAGAAACGGCTTTCTTTGTCAAAAAAGGAGATATTTATGAAATCCGTTGGTTTATGCCAAGCGGAGAAATTAATCTGTGCGGACATGCGACGTTAGCTTCTGCGTATGTCATTTTTAAGGAACTAAATCACCCGACTGATAAAATTGGTTTTTCATGCTTAAGTGGAGAATTAGGGGCAACGCGTGCTGAAAATGGACAAATTACCCTTAATTTTCCTGTTTGGCAACCAAAGAGGATTGCCATTCCACCAGAAATTTTTGAAGCCTTCAACCATGACCCAATAGCGGCTTATGCCAGCCGAGATTTAATGTTGATTTTTGAAAATGAGCAACAAATTTTGGAATTAGCGCCCAATTTACCCATGGTCAAGCATTTGCCTTATTTGGGGCTGAATTGTACCGCAAAAGGGGATGAAGTAGATTTCGTTTCCAGAGTTTTTGATGCCAATGACCCGATTTCAGAAGACCCTGTGACAGGCTCTGCTCATTGTGGATTTGTCCCTTTTTGGGCAGGACAATTGAGGAAAACAAAATTACACGCTCGGCAATTATCTGCTAGAAGAGGCGAGTTATTTTGTGAGTTAACAGATAATCGAGTTTTTATAAGTGGCTATGCAGTATCTTATATGAAAGGAGAAATTGAAGTCTAGTTTTGTCCAGTAACTTCCCGTTACTGGACAAATTCTAGTACAAAAATTATAATCAAAAGAATCATCTAAAACTTTTGAACTGCTCCGAAAGATTAGTGAACTGGAGGAGCAGCTTTTAATTTTTTGATAGGAGATTTATCAATAGACTTGTTATCCTTTAAAATTACAGCTATCTGAAAATGTCTTTTTTCGTTATTTTCCACCAAAAAATAAATCAATAGAGAGGCTATTTATTGATTTTTTGGCGAAAACTATCAAAAAAATCCAAATTTCATATAACTATTTTTCAAAAGGTAACAAGTCTAAGGAAAAACATGACTAATTAACAAACTAATGAAAAGCTTAAACACTCTTTACAAAATATCTATGTTCATTGCCTTGGTAGGTTGGATGATATTAATGGGTTTTCCAAGAGCAGATTTTACAGATTCATTGGTTACCAAAGTTATCGTGTTGCTTTTGTGTGGAATTTATGCTTATCTACTATTTTTTCAAAAGACACCAAGAGGAGAAGAACGCTATCCAACTGGAAACTTTAAAAATTTTCAGGGTCTTGTGAATTTTTTTAGAAATCCTAACCTGGCAGAGCCAGTACCATAGAAGTCAGAAGTCAGAAGTCAGACCGAAAATTGAAATTTTCTGTCAGATGTCAGACTTATGACGAGTGCCAAATCTGACATCTGACAGTTATCGAAGATAATGGTCTGACTTCTGACCTCTATGGTACTGGCTTCGCCAGGTTAGGGCTTTAGCAAATAATAACCTACGCATTTGAATTTGTCTTTTTCAGCCCATACTGCGTTAAAAATACTCGCCGATGCCCTGCATCGCCTGCGTTTTTTGCCTTGTCTGGACTAAAAAATTCTACATCAAATTTACGTAGCTTATTTATTTCTAAACCCCTTACTTCTATAATTATCATCTTTAACTTATTCAATATGCTAATCGACATCTTACAAAAATTATTTAAAAGAGACCTAACCAAATTGAAAAACGAAATAGCAGCATACCAAGACGAGGAAAATATTTGGATAGTTGATAAAAATATTACCAACTGCGGAGGAAATCTTTGTTTACATTTAGTGGGCAATCTCAATCATTTTATTGGTACTTTATTAGGCGAAACAGGTTATGTCCGCCAAAGAGCGTTAGAATTTTCTTTAAAAAATGTGCCTAGCGCAACACTCCTTCAACAAGTAGAAGACACCATGGAGATGATAGAAAAAGCACTCAATCAATTAACGGAAGCTGATTTAGCTAAAGATTACCCAATTATCGTTTTCAAAAAAAGAATGACTACAGGATTTTTCCTAACGCATTTAACGACGCATTTGACCTATCATTTAGGACAGATTAATTATCATCGACGACTATTGGATGAGGTAGCGTCCTAACTGTAGCTTAGACCTCTGGTCTGAGTAGACTTAGCGTATAACCCCTACTCAGACCAGAGGTCTAAGCTACCGAATTATTTAGCTATTCAAAAGAACAAAAATCATTAAAATATGAAATTACAAGAAAAAATGCTTGCCGAAATGCAAGACAAAACCCTCTTTGATAAAGCTAAAAATTATGCCTTTGATTACTTAAATCAAGCCTTTGATAGAAATGTCTTCCCTACAGCAACAGCCCTAAAAAATTTATCAAAATTTGAAGAACCGATGCCCGAAAAAACGGGAGATGGAAGGGAGATTATCGACTTATTACATCAATATGGCACCCCTGCAACGGTGCCTTATAATGGGCGATATTTTGGATTTGTCAATGGCAATATGATACCAACGAGTTTAGCCGCTAAAAACTTATCCATTTACTGGGACCAAAACGCAGCGATGCAAATCATGTCGCCAATTGTAGGCAAACTAGAAATCATCGTACAAAATTGGCTCATTGATTTATTTGGATTGCCCAAAAATACGGTAGCAGGATTTGTAAGTGGGACTTCTATGGCAAATTTGAGTGCTTTATTAGCCGCACGTTATCGCATTTTAATCAATCAAGGTTGGGATGTGACCGAACAAGGTTTATTTGGCGCGCCTAAAATCAGAATTGTTACGCATACGCATATTCATTCGAGTATTTTAAAAGCCATTTCTTTAGCAGGTTTTGGTAAAGGGAATATAGAGTTAGTGGATTGTGATGACCAAGGTCGAATTATCCCATCTGCCATTCCAGCAATAGATGAAAATACGATATTGATACTACAAGCGGGCAATGTGAGCAGTGGCGCTTATGATGATTTTGCGACGATTTGTCAAGCAGCAAAGGAAAAAGGCGCTTGGATACATATTGACGGAGCTTTTGGTTTATGGGCAGGCGCAACTAAGCGATTAAAGCATCTAACAAAAGGTTTTGAATACGCTAATTCCTATGCGGTAGATGGACATAAAACTTTGAATACGCCCTATGATTCAGGTATTATTTTGTGTCAAGATGAAGAAGCATTGGTTTCGGCATTGCATACAAGTGCCAGCTATCTAACTTCGACAGAACAAAGAGAAGGCATGTATTATACCCCAGAAATGTCCAAACGAGCAAGAGTTGTTGAATTATGGGCAGCCCTTAAATATTTAGGCAAAGATGGAATCGATGAGATGATATACGGGATGCATGAAAGAACACAACAGTTTGCAGCAGGTTTTGAAAAATTAGCTGGTTTCAAAGTAATCAATAAAGTCGTTTTTAACCAACTCATTATCCAATGCGAAACGGATGAATTGACATTGGCAGTTATGCATAAAATGCAGGAATTACGAGCATGTTGGGCAGGCGGCGCTATTTGGGAAGGCCGACGAGTGATTCGGATTAGTGTTTGTTCTTGGGCGACGACGGAAGCAGATGTGGAGCGGTCTTTGGCTTCTTTTGCGGAGGCATATCAGTTGATTAAAGAAGATTAACTGGTAGCACAACTTGTTCCGATTCATCGGAAGGCTTCAGCCTGTCCCGTTCAGCGACCTTTAGGTCGGTGTAGATAAGATTGATTTAATTCCAAAGTTACTCATTCAGCCTAAAGGCTTCAAACAGGACAGCCTGAAGGCTGTGCTACCAGTTAAAAAAATATGAATACCCTAAAAATAAGAGGCCATAAAATATTAACATGATTTACAAAGCATCAAAAGGAGACTACTCCATTAGCACCGATAAACGAAAGTTAAGCATTCCAACCATTCATAATTATCTAAAAAAAGCATATTGGTCTAAAAATAAGCCAATTTATTTGGTGCAAAAATCCATTAAAGGGTCCATTTGTTTTGGGGTGTATCACAAGAAAAGGCAAGTAGGTTTTGCTAGAGTCATTACTGATTTAACAACGTTTGGTTATTTAGCAGATGTCTTTATTCTTCCTAAATATCAAGGGCAAGGATTGGGCAAATTTTTAATCAAAACCATTATGGAATGCCCCGATTTTCAAGGTTTTAGAAGTTGGTCTTTGGCAACTAAAGATGCACATGGCTTGTATGCCAAATTCGGATTCAAAGAAATGGAAGACCCTAAAATATGGATGCGGAAGGTGAATTTTTCTGCTTATTAACTACTCGGGTAAATTTAAGTTAACAACTTTATTCTAACAAATTAAACTATACTCGTCAAAAGAACTCCGCAGACTCTATGAACTCCGTACCTCTCCCGATTTAAAATACGGGACAAGCTGTGGTGAAAATAAGTTGCGTTCGTTCAAATATAATATACTAGTTTATTTTGTCGTACTACTGAACTAATAAGTCTACTGTTTCTGATAAAGAAATAAAGAACCATCAAAAGGGCGCTCGTCAAAAAACATAAATTCGTCACAAAAAATATCCATATTCAATGCATAGTGAAAAGGCTCGGTTTTAAATCTATAAGTGGCTTTATCTTCTAAGGTATTCGTAATTTCCTCTAAATGCCAATCAAAAGTAACTAAGGTATCTCCGTCAAAATCATCTTTATAAGTCAGAATACCTTTAGTTTCATTTAATATAATATAAGCTTCTGGTGGTGTATGAGGAACACAAAAACCACAGCCATAACCTACTAATTTCCATTCACCAATCAAATTTTTAGTTATATTGGAGGCTTCTGGAATGACCCCATCTCGACAGTCATTCGTAGCTTTAACCACTTCTTCTAAAGGTAAGATACATTCAGGAGAAGTGAGGTCTTTGCCACACTGACTTAATAAGAAAATAGTAAGAAGGCCAAGCAGATAGTATTTGAAAGTCATTTTTTGGAATTTAATCGAAGAATCCTTTTTCTTAAAGACTACAATATTGATTAAAATGGTTGGTTTCTAAACAAAATTTCAATATACATTTAAACTATACTCGTCAAAAAAACTCCGTGTCCTCCATGTCCTCCGTCCCTCCGTGGTAAAAAAACGCAATATGACTCACTCCTCATAATGCTTATTCGCCCGCCGCAACTTATTCCAAACCCTATCCTTCAAAGCTTGTGGTTTCAGGACAATCATCGAATCACCAAAGCCTAAAATTTCTCGTTCCAACTCATAATTAATTTGGACATTAATAGAGATAATAATCCCTTTATCTCGTTTTTCAATTAATTCCTGACTAGGATGTAAAGGTTTAGTCAAAACATAAGGCGCATTACTTTGATAAACAAATAGTTGTATTTCTTGCGGGGGCAAATTTTCACTAACAGTTACGCCAATGACATCTTGGTAATAGTTACTTAAATCTTGTTGATTTTCTTGAAAAGGGAAGTTAGAGGATTGGATGCCCTGCATTCTATCCAAGGCTAGGGTCATCAGTCGAGGGTAGCCTGTGCGAATACCTAATAAAAACCAACGATTGCGGTATTCTTTTAAGAGATAAGGAAAGAAAATAAATTCATTAGCTTGGCGAGCCTTAAAGGAACGATAACTAATATTTAAAGTTTGTTTTTTTTGAATCGCTTGATAAATCGTATCTAAATAATCTAAGCCCCGAAGGTTTTCATTTTTCTCAAAATCAATAATTCGTTCCTGTTTATTTTTGGAAGTATATACTTTATCTTCCAGTTTCTGCACCATTCCACTTAATTCTTGGAAATGAGAGAAGCCTTTAAATTGTTTTAATATTTCCACGACTTCGGTCAGTCGATTTAAATCTTGGTCGGTCAATGGAATATTGGTAATGCTATATTCGGGGTCTTCATAAGTATAATACTTTCTATCAACGACAATAATAGGGGCATTATAACCCAATTTATCCGACCGCATGAGTTGAATATCTGCTTGCACTGTTCTTTTACTCACCCCTTTGTCTATTCCTTCATATTCATAAAGGGTATCAGAACAAACTTCGATTAAATCATCTAAAGTCCATTTTCGGAAGCGATTTCGTAGGCAGTTGTCGATGGTTCGGTAGCGAATGAGGGCGTTGCGATTGACGGGCATGGAAAGAAAGATTGATTTTTACCAAAGATACTATTTTTTTAAGTAATTCGCTCAATTAGTTTTTCCCTTTTAGTTTAGCAAATGCTGTATGTACATTTTTTTATGTTTTTTTAATAAAATATTTTATGAATGTAATAATTTGATTATTAGTTGTTTATGGGTATATTTTGTTTTGTCTAAAAATTAATTTTATAAAAACACTTTACTGCGCAAAAATACTGCGTACTGCCTTCCCAACTTTGTATCATCAAACAACAGAAAAGAAATTGATTATACTAAAAAAGAATTTTTTTCACCTGTTTGGAACTAAAAAAGAGAAAATAAGATTTATACAACTCGGATGGCAAAATGAAAGCATTCAGATCATGTTAATCCTGAAAAATCATGTCATCCTGTAAGAAGCACAATAACTAATTAAAGATAGACCAGATGAGGGTTTCGGTATAGCCCCGTAGTGTTCGCTCAGTTGGGTAGAATATGCTGCTACTTTGGTGAGTATTGTGACCACGCTGTAGGTCGGAGGTTCGAGTCCTCCTCCTGATAGATTTTCAGGATAGTTCAGTTGGTAGAACAATAGCATTTTAAATTTGTAGGTTCGAATCCTACTCTTGCTTTGGGCAAGATGGCGGAACTGGTAAACGCGATAGACTCAGGATCTATTATTTATCGAAGAAGGCCACTTCTTAAAAAATAGGCTATTTAACAATTTAATGCAAAGGCATTTCTGGGTTTGTTTTTCTTCGGAAATAACAAACTAATTCGGTGGTTGCTTTGTGAGGTTTAGGATACCGTTTTGGGGATTTTAGTAGCTTGTGCTTAAATTAAAAATGTTAAATTTAAAATTCAAAATTGAAAAGTAGCACTTCGGTGCTATCTTGGATAACTTGCTTTTTAGAGCTTCATTTTACTAAGAACAGCCTACTTAAAGTACCAATACTTAATAAACTTTCCGTTGCTACTGAATGGAAATGTTATTGCATTATTTAAAATTAGAAGAAACTGGTAGCAAAACCTTTAGGTTTTCCTGTCAAAGACCTTTAGGTCTGTCTTCTCGAGTAGATATTCCTAGCCTAAAGGCTAGTGACGGAAAAGCCTGAAGGCTTTGCTACCAGTTAATCAAAAATGTAAAACAATAATAATCATGAAACGAGTACAAATTTATGCATACAAAGTAGGCTTAGTGTTTAGAAAAGGAAATTTTCTAAAAGTATTGACCGAAGGAAAACATTGGGTCAAGTGGGGAGATGAAGTACAGCATTTTAATCTAAATGTTCCTTTTACTGCGCCTTGCGAACTTAATATTCTATTGGAAGATGAAAGCTTGGCAGAAATGCTAGAGGTAATCCTTGTCAAAGATAACGAACTTGGTTTGGTGTATAAAGAAGGTATTTTTCAAAAGGTCTTAACACCAGGTAGATATGCTTATTGGAAAGGTGCAATCAAGTATGATTTCCCTATTTTTGATTTGAATGAATTGAAAGTGCCAACAGACATTGATAAAAATATATTATCTAAGACCGTTTTATATCCTTACATCCGAGTACACGTGGTAGAAGCGTATGAAGAAGGGCTACTTTTTGTAGAAGGTAAATTTGAGCGTAAGTTAGCTGCTGGAACCTACTATTTTTGGAAAAATGATAAAACAATTACAGTCCTTAAAACCGATTTAAGAGCGCAACAAATAGAATTGTCTGGTCAAGAAATATTGACCAAAGATAAGGCGGCTTTGCGAATTAATTTCTTTGCGCAATATCAAGTAGTCGATGTAGAAAAAGCCTTGGTAGCAACAAAGAATTTTAGCAATCAACTATACATTTTACTACAATTAATGCTCCGAGAATATATCGGTACGTTGACCTTGGATGAAATACTAGCCAAGAAAGAAACGGCTAGTAATTATGTCCTAAAAGCAATTGCTGAAAAAGCAGCGGACTTAGGCGTAAAAGTTACAGATTGTGGTATCCGAGACATTATCCTACCAGGGGAAATCAAGGAGATTATGAATCAAGTATTGGTCGCTGAAAAAAGAGCGCAAGCCAATATCATTACCCGTAGAGAAGAAACCGCTTCTACCAGAAGTTTGCTCAATACCGCCAAATTGATGGAAAATAATGAGATGTTGTTCAAGCTGAAAGAAATGGAATATGTGGAGAAAATTGCGGAGAAGATTAATACGATTTCTGTTTCTGGTGGTGGGCAAATAGTAGAGCAATTGAAGGCTATTTTTACGGGTAGCTAAAAACGAATTAAATAAGGTTAGATTGAGTCAATTTGATAGTTTTTCGACTATTGAATTGGCTTTTTTATTTAGGGCAAACGAAAGAGATAACCTACGTAAATTCGTGGGGTTGGATAATTCGTGGGGAAAATTAGTAGCGAAATCCCCACGAATTATCCAGCCCTACGAATTATTTTTTAAAACATATAGTATTGTTGCGTAGGTTATTTTTTGCCAAACCCCTTAACTAAATTAAATACGCAAAAATACTGCGTACTGCCCACCTACTTTTACACTATCAAAAGAAAAACAAGTAAATATGTTATTAAAAATCACAACCACCCATCAACCAGCGACCGATTTGGGTTATTTATTAGGCAAGCATCCAGAACGATTTCAAACCAAGGAATTATCGTTTGGAAAAGTGCATGTTTTTTATCCAGAGGTATCAGAAGAAAAATGTACCGCAGCTTTATTGATGGATATAAATGCGATTGCTTTAAGTAGAAATCGAAAAAAACAATATTCAAGTTCGTTTAAATTAGGGCATTATGTCAACGACCGACCTTATGTAGCCTCTTCTTTTTTAACGACCGCTATTTCCAAAGTATATGGGGGTGCTTTAAATGGTACTTGCAAAGACCGACCAGTATTAGTGGGACAAGCGATTCCTTTAACAGCGGAATTATCAGTCGTGCATGCCAAAGGTGGATTACCAATTATTCAGCGTTTTTTTGAACCATTAGGCTATGAAATTACGGCAGAAAATTATCCCTTAGACGAGCAATTTTCGGAATGGGGCGATAGTAATTATTTCAAACTAAAACTAACCAATACGATTTCTTTACAAGCATTATTGACCCATTTATTTGTCTTAATTCCAGCTTTGGATAATAATAAACACTATTACGTAGGAAAGGCAGAAGTAGAAAAATTATTAGCCAAAGGAGGGGATTGGCTAAAACAACATCCCGAATATGAATTAATTACCAGACGGTATTTAAAACACCGAAAAGGTTTTGCCAAAGCAGCCATTGCCCAATTGGTCGGTAATGAAAATATGGAAGCAGAAAAAGAAGGCAACCAAGAAACCAAATTAGAAAAAAAGTTATCCCTACATCAAATTCGCTTAGCAGCAGTTACGGAACAACTGAAAGCAAGCGGCGCAAAAACAGTAGTCGATTTAGGTTGTGGAAGTGGTAAATTATTGAAACTATTACTGCAAGAAAAACAGTTTGAAAAGATTGTAGGCATGGATGTGTCTTATCAAGCCTTGGAAGTGGCTAAAAGACGCTTATATCTAGAAAATATGGCGCCTCGAATGCGAGCAAGAATTGACCTAATCCAAGGGGCATTAAACTATAAAGATAACCGAATTGCCAATTTTGATGCCGCTGCTTTAGTAGAAGTAATTGAACATTTAGATACCAATCGTTTAGTAGCTTTTGAAAAAGTAGTCTTTGGGAATGCCCAACCCAAAACAGTCATTATCACCACACCAAATGTAGAATATAATGTCTTATTTGAAGGGTTACCCGCAGGAAAATTTAGACATAGTGACCACCGTTTTGAATGGACGAGGAAAGAATTTGAAACATGGGGCAATCGAGTAGGGGCGTTGTATAATTATCAAGTCAATTATTTGCCATTAGGTCCTGAGGACGAAACAGTCGGTGCGCCGAGTCAAATGGCAATTTTTTCCAAATCATGGTGATTTTTAAAATCACCATGATTTTCAAAAAAACAAAAAAATGAAAATCGAAATACCAGAATTAGCTTTAGTCGCCTTAGTCGGCCCATCAGGTTCAGGAAAATCAACTTTTGCCAAAAAGCATTTTCTACCAACAGCAATCGTTTCTTCCGATTATTGTCGAGGCGTTGTTTCCGATGATGAAAACAGTTTAGATGCCAATCAAGATACGTTTGAATTAGCTCATTACATCATTGGAAAGCGGTTAAAAAGAGGAAATCTAACGGTGATGGATGCGACCAACGTACAGCAAAATGCTAGAGTGCCTTTATTAAAATTAGCTAAAGACCATCATGTATTAAATGTGGCAATTGTATTGAATATGCCCTTAGCAACATGTTTGGAGCGAAACGAAAAACGAGCGGATAGAAACTTAAGAAAACAGGTCATCAAACGACAGCATAATCGAATGAAGCAAAGTATTCGCCATTTGAAAAAGGAAGGATTTAAGCGAATTTATGTACTAAATAGCCCTGAGGAAGTGGCAAAAGTGGAAATCATTCGACAAAAACTATGGAATAATAAAAAAGAATTGACGGGACCATTTGATATTATTGGCGACGTTCATGGTTGTTTCAAAGAATTGAAAACTTTGTTAATCGAATTAGGCTATAAAATTACCAAACACCGAGACCGCACTAAAAATTATGGATATACGGTCAAAGCGCCCACCAACCGAAAAGCCATTTTTGTAGGAGATTTAACCGATAGAGGGCCTGCATCTGATGAAGTATTGCGCTTAGTGATGTCGATGGTGAAAAATGAAATCGCTCTTTGTGTCTGTGGCAACCACGATAGCAAATTATGGAAAAAATTAAACGGTCGAAACGTACAAATCAAACATGGATTAGCAGAAACATTAGAACAATTAAGTACCGAACCTGCTGAATTTGTAGAAGAAGTAAAAACTTTCTTAGGTCAATTAATTAGTCATTATGTTTTAGACAATGGAAAATTAGTCATTGCTCATGCAGGATTAAGAGAAGAAATGCACGGAAGAGCTTCTAGTGCGGTTCGTTCATTTTGTATGTATGGCGAAACAACGGGGGAAATTGACGAATTTGGTTTACCCGTTCGTTATAATTGGGCAAAAGAATATGACGGAAAAGCGATGATTGTTTATGGGCATACGCCCGTACCAAAAGCGGAATGGTTGAACAATACCATAGATATTGATACAGGTTGTGTTTTTGGTGGTTCGTTGACCGCTTTACGTTATCCAGAAAGAACATTGGTCGCCATAAAAGCCCAAACCGTATATTGTGAACCAGCGAAACCTATAACCCCTTTGTTGGAAACGACCTTAAATGCTCAACAAGAAAACGATGATTTATTGCACATTGAGGACGTGATTGGCAAACGATTTATTAACACTCGATTAAATGGTAATATTAAAATTCGAGCAGAACAATCTATTGCTGCTTTGGAGGTGATGAGTCGATTTGCAGTAAATCCGAAATGGTTGACTTATTTACCGCCCACCATGTCACCGTCGGAAACAAGTGCATTGCCTGATTATTTAGAACATCCCAAAGAAGCCTTTGCTTATTTTAGAAAAAATGGCGTCGAAAAAGTTATTTGTGAAGAAAAGCACATGGGGTCAAGAGCTATTATTGTGATTGGTCAAAATAAAGCCGCTATTGAAAAAGGATTTGGCATTAGCAAGGAAGGAATTGGTAAAGTCTATACCCGAACAGGTCGAGCATTTTTTGATAATCAGGACTTAGAAAATGCCTTTTTAGAACGATTTAGAAAAGCCTTGACGACCAGTAATTTTTGGCAAAATCATCAAACCCAATGGGCCATTTTTGATTGTGAATTAATGCCTTGGTCTGCCAAAGCGCAAGCTTTATTAGAAAATCAGTATGCGGCGGTTGGTGCATCTTCCAAAGCAGCTTTACCAGAAGTAGTTGCCGCTTTAACAGCAGCAAAAAATAGAGGCATAGCAATAGAGGGAATTGTAGAAAAATTTGAAGAAAAAGCAATTTTAGCGAATGATTTTACCAAGGCTTATCGCCAATATTGTTGGACGGTTAACTCCTTGGAAGATTATAAATTAGCTCCTTTTCATTTACTAGCCACCGAAGGGCAAACTTATTTTGAAAAAGACCATGTTTGGCAAATGGAAACCATCCACCAAATTTGTCAAGCCGACGCAACATTTCTATTAGCGACCCCTTATAAGGTAGTAGATTTACAGGATGAAAAAGCAGAACAACGAGCCATTGATTGGTGGGAGGAAATGACGGAAAAAGGTGGCGAAGGAATGGTCATCAAACCACTTAATTTTATTCAGCACTATAATGGAAAAATCGTACAACCAGCGA
>JBGCFJ010000301.1:0-10542 GCA_045106885.1 Saprospiraceae bacterium | reverse complement strand
CTCATTTTCTGTTTTAGCCTACTAACAATAGTCGCTTTTTCCCAAAGACCTCAAGGGAGTTATGGTGGTGGTGGAAAACGAGGGGGAGGCGGACCAACGATTACTGGTAAAATAACAGGTCAAGTACTGGATACTTTAAGTAAATCACCTGTTGGTTTTGCGACGATTGTCCTCATCAATCCTAAAGACCAAAAAGAAGTCGATGGTAATATCACTGAAGATGATGGAAAATTTAAATTAGTCAATGTTAAAGTAGGAACTTATGATTTGCAATTATCTTTTATTGGTTATAAAACTAGAATGTATCGAGGTATTAAATTGACGCCTAAAAAACCAGATATTAATCTAGGTAAAATGTATCTAATTGCTGATAATGTTTTATTAGATGCCGTCGAAGTAGTAGAGGAAGCAGCAGTCATAGAAAATAGGATTGATAAAATTGTTTATAATGCAGATAAAGATGTGACTTCTACTGGTGGTGATGCAGCAGATGTCTTGCGTAAAGTGCCTCTATTATCGGTTGATTTTGATGGAAATGTAAGTTTAAGAGGAAGTTCCAATTTACAAATTCTTATTAATGGAAAACCATCAGGTATGTTTTCAGCAAATGTAGCGGATGCTTTGAAGATGTTGCCTGCCGACCAGATTAAAACGGTAGAGGTGATCACGACACCAGGTGCAAAATACGATGGAGAAGGTTCTGGTGGTATCATTAATATTATTACCAAAAAGAAAAGTATTGAAGGCGTTACTGGGTCAATGAGTGCTTCTGTTGGTAATCGACAAAATAATACCAATTTAAGCCTAAGTGCCGCTAAAGGTCGTTTTGGAATGAATGCGAATGGGTCTGTTTATTATTCTTTACCTAATGATTCTGAAACTACTTTTTCAAGAACAGACCAAGTTAATGGCGCTACTAGAATCTTTAACCAAAATGGGATTACAGAATCATCTAGAATTGGTTTTAGAGGTACAGCAGGTGCTTTTTATGACATTAACGCCTATAATGCCATTAATACTTCTTTTCAATTAGGTGGATTTTCCTTTGACCAGACTGGAGAATCAACCGTTAGTTTTAATGACCCAGCGAATAATTTCCTTCAAGAATATCTTCGGACGAGTGATGGTATGAGAGGACGTAATAGTTTTGATTGGACAACTGATTATACCAAAACATTTCCTCAAAAAGGTAGAGAATTGGCTTTTGCTTTTCAATTAAGTGGCAACAACCAAAATAATAATGTGGATTATACCCAGCAAAATATTCTAAATGCAGCAGATTTTGAAGAAGAAGGTATTAATGATGGTGATAATCGAGAATATATTTATCAAGTAGATTATACACATCCTTTTAGTAAAAAGCTAAAATTAGAAACAGGTGCTAAATCTATTTTGAGAAGAATCAATAGTGATTATGCTTATAATTTATTAAGTGGAGAAGACATCACCCCTTTCCGTTCGGACATCTTTAAATATAACCAAGATGTAATGGCGGGTTATGTTTCTTTGAATTGGACGATTAGTGATAAATGGGGTTTGGTAGCTGGAACTAGATATGAAGCAACGGAGATTGATGGAGAATTTGTTAATGATGGTGGCGTGTTTGATAATAGTTATAATAATGTTTTGCCAAGTATTATTTTATCCAGAAAATTAAAAGGATTCTCTTCACTTAAATTGAGTTATACACAGCGAATCCAACGACCAAGTTTATTCTATATTAACCCCTATACGGATGCTGCGGATAGAAGAAATGTCACTTTTGGTAACCCTCAATTAAACCCAGAAACAGTTGACCAATACGAATTGGCTTATAATAATTATATTAAAGGAGTCGTCGTCAATGCAGCGATTTTCTATCGCCAAACCAATGATATTATTGAAAGCTTTTTAACTGTTGATAGTGAAGGCATCTCCATTACCAATTATCAAAATATCGGACAAAATAATTCTGTTGGTTTTAATATTTTCTCTTCTGGAAAAATTAAAAAGAAATTGACTATTCGAGG
Organism: Saprospiraceae bacterium; assembly: GCA_045106885.1. GTDB lineage: Bacteria > Bacteroidota > Bacteroidia > Chitinophagales > Saprospiraceae > JAFMDF01. The sequence goes on along the minus strand of JBGCFJ010000301.1, from coordinate 8,533 downwards.
AGGATTTAATCTATTCACTTATAGTGTGGATGGTAGGGCAAATGGGCAAAGTGTTAGTAGAGATGGTTTACAATTTGGTGGTAATTTAAGTGGTACCCTAGTCTTGAAAAATGATTGGAAAATGGAAGGTTTTGGTTTTATGCGCTCTCGCAGGCAAACCGTACAAGGAAAAATTCCTTCTTTTTGGATGTATAGTATCGGTATTAAAAAAGAAATTTGGAAAAAGAGAGGTTCAATTGGTGTAAGAATGGTCGAACCATTTAATCGTACAAAGTCTTTTATTACAGAATTAGACGGAGATACCTTCTCCCAAAGAAGCGAATTCAAATTACCTTTCCGTTCTTTTGGTTTGAATTTTAGTTATAAATTTGGAAAATTAGACTTTAAAGCGAAGAAAAGAAGAGGTAGTAAGATTAAAAATACAGATGTAAAATCTGGTGGAGATGGGAATAATAGTTTCTAGTTTTTTCAGTTGCCAGTTCCCAGTTCCCAGTTGCGGGTTTAACTGGTAACTGGCAACTGGTAACTCTCTACGCTTCCTCTGGCATATCAATTGGCGTAATCATCGGCAAGTCAATCAATACTTGTTCTTCCTTAGAAATACTCCACATTTTAAAAACTCCACCATCCGCACGAGCGATATGCTTTGCAAAAGAAGTTAAACTTTTGTATAATTTTGCTGCCATTACCTGAGGTAATTTTGGTAAAACTGCATTTAGTCTTGCTAACTTATCAGAAATCGCTTGAGTCGCCTCCTTTGTTTCCGCAGGTAATCCTTTTATAAGGTAACTAACTTTACCAGAAAAATCTTCGTGTACTTTTTCGTAAAAATCATTTAATTCTGGTTCGTTAGAATAACTTCTAATACCTGTTAATTTTTCTGCCCAACTAGTTTCGCTCACGTCAATTTTTCCATCTGCGCCTGCAATTAAAACAGTCACTAAAGGCAGTGCTTCTAATAATAAATCTTGTTCTTCTTGACTAAGGCTTTGCATTGCATTTAACATAGTAAAATATGGGTTTTATGATTAAATTTAAACTGATATTTACACTTATTTTGACGATATAATTGTGTTTAGTCACTGAATTTAATCGTTACAAAATAACATTTTCTAAAAATAAACTGCGAAGATAGCACTATTTGTCTTTTGATGCAGCCGTTGAGAAATGAAATTTTAGTTTATTCTTTCTTATTTTTGGGAATTATTGTTATCAGTTGCCAGTTACCAATTGCCAGTTCAACTCGTAACTGGCAACTGGTAACTGGCAACAGCTAATCAAACAACAAATGGCAAAATTAAGAAAGAATCATTCGCAGAACGATAATGGAATGGTTTATAAGGCAGGCATTTTTGCATTCATCGTAGGTATTTTATACTGGGGCTTTAACCAAATAGGTGGTGAAGAAAGCTCAATACTAGATACTTTCAAAGAAGCAATGGAACAACCTGCTGCTACCAATGACAGCGGAGAAATTTCGAGTGATGAAGGCCTAGATTATGCTTTGCCAAGCTCCACTACTGGACAAATTATCGAACATAAATATTACACTTTATCCTATTCAGAAAAACATGAACAAGCAGAATGGGTCGCTTATGAAATAACTAGAGATCGGTTAAATAATAAGGTCGCTGACCGTACGGATAATTTCCGTCCAGACCCAAAAGTAAAAACGAAATCTGCTACACCTTCTGATTATCGACGCTCTGGTTATACTAGAGGGCATTTAGTACCTGCGGGTGATATGGGTTTTAGTGAACAAGCCATGTCCGAAACTTTTTACATGAGTAATATGAGTCCACAAGTTCGTAATCAAAACATGGGTATTTGGCGAGAATTAGAAGAGCAAGTGAGAGATTGGGGTCGAAAATACAAGCACTTATTTATCGTTACAGGGCCTATTTTAAACGAAAAAGAATTTGATAGGATTGGTAAAAATATCGTGACCGTGCCTCGAAATTATTATAAGGTCATTCTAGATGTGACCGAACCTGAATATAAAGGTATTGGTTTTATTATTCCTAATGCTATTAGTGATGAACATCTGACAGAATATGCTATGACCATTGATGATGTAGAAGAACGAACTGGGATTGACTTTTTTCCAAATTTATTGTCCGAGGAGTTGGAAACAGAATTGGAAGGCTTTGTAGATGTACGGCGTTGGCAGTTTAGCGAAAAACGCTACCAGCAACGGGTTCGGAATTGGAATAATAGATAATGAAGTCATTAGTCATTGGTCATTAAGTCATTTGTAAGCATGTCCTTATCTACCCATCAACTTTTAGGCGACTCTACCCCATTTCTAGACCATATTTTCCAATATCTTTCTTTGAAAAAAGTGGAGGTGACTAGTTATGAATTAGACCATATTTGCTATAGAGTAGAAACGGAGGAACGGTACCAATATTTAAAAAAGAAATTGATTGATTTAGGGGAATTATTAACAGAATCTCAAATTGGCGGTCGTGCGATTGCTTCTATCAAACTGAGGAAACCTATTCTTTATAAAAGTAGAAAAATTTGGCTTATTGAATTACCTGCCCCTAAAAAAGGAAGTTTTTATCAAGAAGGATTTGAACATGTAGAATTTGTCATCAATGTCCCTTTTGAAGATTTCCTTAAAGCACATTCTCATTTAAATTTCTTGACTAAAGATTTAAAAAAGTCCGTCAATCAGGGCGTTACCTTAAAAGAGACGGACTTTTCAGTGAAATTTCATCACCATACCTTAGAATATGTGATTCGGTATTTAGATTAAAGTAGCTTAGGCTTCTAGCCTGAGTAGTCATTTGAGAGGCTACTCAGGCTGGAAGCCTAAGCTACTTTAGAATCACGAAAACTCTTTATCCAAAGCTTTCGTCACTGCCTTGATTTCCTGTTCCTTCGATTTTGGATAAATCAACAGCACATCTCCTTCATCTACAATAATAAAATCATCTAAACCTTTTGCTACTAATAATTTGCCTTGGGGCATTCGAATTAACGAATTAGATACTTCATCTAGTACAACATTTCCATTAACCGCATTGCCCTGTTCATCTTTCGGAGATTCTACATGTAAAGAATTCCAAGTCCCCAAATCAGACCAACCAAATTCGGAAGGAATAGTATAAACATCTGTAGATTTTTCCATAATGGCATAATCTACAGAAATACTTGGAGTGGTAGGATAAGCCTTATCAATAAAGTCCTGCTCATCTACGGTGTTATAAAAAGGTTCGCCCTCTTTTAATATATTATAAATTGCTGGCGTATGCTGTTTAAATTGTTCTAAAACATAAGCTGCTTTCCAGATAAAAATACCTGCATTCCAAAGATAATCTCCACTAGCCACATATTTTTTAGCCGTCTCTACATCTGGTTTCTCTTTAAATTCAATGACTTTGTGTACCGCTGTATTATCATCAGAAAAATTGATGTAGCCATAGCCTGTATCTGGGCGGGTTGGCTGAATACCTAACGTAACTAAGGCATCATTTTTATTCGTAAAAGTCAAAGCTTGTGCTAAATAGTCCACAAAAGCATCTTCTTTTAAAATAATATGGTCAGAAGGTGCGACAATGAAATTGGCGTTGGGATTTAAATTATGTAATTTGAAAGCCGTATAAGCTACACAAGGGGCTGTATTGTTTCTAGAAGGTTCACAAAGTACTTGATTGGCCGTTAGTTCTGGTAAATGTTCTAGCACTAAGTCTTTATACATGCCATTAGTGACAATAAAAATATTGGAGGCTGGGCAGAGTCTTAAAAAACGCTCAAATGTCTGGCGAATTAAGGATTTGCCAGTTCCCATAATATCCAAGAATTGTTTAGGTCGTTCGACTCGACTGGCTGGCCAAAATCGACTACCAATTCCACCTGCCATAATCGCTACATAAGTATCAGAAGAGGATGTATTTTTCATTTTTTTAGTTTATGATTTTATATCCTCTTACGAAGCAACTTAATATTGGTTTAAAGTCTTTTGATTTAAGTTGCTTTTAAAATTGCTAATAGCTCAGACAGGCATCACAAACTCAGCCAATTGCTGAAATTGGAATAACTTCACAAGAACATGAAACTTTATACACGATTATGCAACAGAGATATTCTCATAAAATTAAATACGGCCCTAATGATATTCCTACTTTAAAAGAATTTTGTATTGTCTTAGGTATACTCGGAGGATTCTATCCCTCTAAACGGCAACCTTTACCAGGTTTAAAAATACTCTCTAGGACATTTGATAAATACCATTTAATTCTTGATGTCTTTTTTATAATTCAGATGTAAAAGAACTAAATTATTTGTGGGTAATCGGTAGACTTTGAAAGTGTCTGACACGTCAAGGCATTTCATCTCAATACTTTTCACCGTAGTACTTTAAGTTCTAAACCACCTACTACGGGAATTTAGAACTTGAATTTATATGGTAAAAGCGAATATTATTGGATTATTTCCCCTTCGCCCGAATCGCCTCCACTTCCTTAATAGTCTTAGGGATATGTTTCCCCAAAACGCGTTGTTTTTTCTTTGTAATTAAGACATTGTCTTCAATTCGAATACCGCCAAAGTCACGGTATGTTTTTAAGGCTTTATAATTAATAAACTCCGTAAATTTTTGCTCACTTTTCCAACGGTTAATCAATTCTGGAATAAAATAAAGCCCTGGTTCAACCGTAATCACATTTCCTGTTTCTAATGCTTTGCCTAACCGCAATGAACGTAAGCCAAATTGATTACTTCTTTGTACTGTTTCATTATAACCGACTAAATCTTCTCCTAAATCTTCCATATCATGCACATCCAAACCAATCATGTGCCCTAAACCATGTGGGAAAAATAGCCCGTGCGCCCCTGCTTTAACCGCTGCTTCCGTATCGCCTTTCATAATCCCTAAAGCTTTTAATCCTTCTACCTTAATTTTTGCTGCTAATAAATGAACATCCCGATAAAGTACCCCAGCTTTAGAAGCCTTAATACATTGCATATTTGCATCCAAAACAATTTGATAAATCTCCCTTTGTTGAGCCGTGAATTTCTTAGAGACTGGAAAAGTTCGAGTAATATCTCCAGCATAATGCATCGCTGTTTCCGCACCAAAATCACCTAAGACTAGTTGCCCTTTTTTTAGGACATTGCCATGATAATGATTGTGTAAAGTTTGTCCATTTACTGTCAGAATAATTGGATAAGACAAATTCCCTCCGCCACTTACAGCAATTCCATGTACTTTGCCTGTGACTTCCGCTTCTGTCATACCTGGTTTAGCATATTCCATTGCTGCGATGTGCATCGCTCGGCTAATATTGACGGCTTTTTCCATCTCTGCAATCTCCTCAGACGATTTGATTTCCGCTAATGAAATCACCGCTTTTACCAAAGGAACGGAAACTAAACTACATAAGCCATTAATCTTAATGCCTAGCCATTCACTTAATTTTATTTTATTTTCTGGTCGGTAAGGCGGTAAAAAATGAACTGCTTGCCCTTGCTTACGGGCTTTTTTCAGATACTTAGCAATAGCATTTTTAGGTTTTACTTTCGTCACCCCTACTTGTGCCGCTAAATCTGTTAAAGCGGGTTGAGGTCCCGTCCAAACAATATCATCTATCGTCAACTCATTACCAAATAGAATTGTTTGATTATTATCAACATCAATAATACCAGCCAAACCAGCTTGGTCTAACCCTAAAAAATAAAGGAAATTACTATCTTGACGGAAATGATAGTGGTTATCGGTATAATTCATACTACTTTCTTCGTTTCCGAGTAGTAGAATTAAACCTGATTTTACTTTTTGTTGTAATTGTTGGCGGCGCTTGACGTATGTTTTAGTAGGGAACATGAATTATGGTTTGGTTCTAATTTCTGAATAGAAAGCTAAAAATATTAATTTACGTTTAAATTAATAGATTTGTTAATAAAATATTTGATAATAAAAATCGTAATTATTCAGCAGAGGACTTAGCGCATGGGGCAGAGGCCACTAAAACCGCAGAACTGGTAGGTTATATTTTTCCTGCTCCCTTAAATAATTCAAGTTACGGACAACATGTTTTAACTGGTAGCAAAGCTTTCAGGCTTTCCGGTCCAAGGCCTTTAGGTCTGTATTTTTGTGCAAATCCGACCTAAAGGTCGGTGACAGGAAAGCCTGAAGGCTTTTCTACCAGTTGTCCGCAATTTAAGTTAAATAATGTGTTCACACAATCACCAGTTTACAGGTATAGAGGAGTGATAATGGAGATTGTTCAACTCCTAACCTAATGAAGTATAGGCAAAATTTGAGTATTGAAAATCAAGGCTTTACTGCCTACTGCCGTAAGTACTCAATTTAAAATTTTCAATTTTCAATTCACAATTTTCAAAAGGAGCGATGGCTAATTTTCAATCTATTATAGAAAGAATCAAGACAATGGAAAGCATTATTCGCCGATTATTATGATTTACCGATTAATTTTTTTGAAAATTGAACATTGTTTAAAATATTGTATAGCGATTGAGAACTTACCTACTGTCACTGCTGACTGTCTACTGTCAAAGAGTTATCGTAAAATTCCAATTTTAAAGGTCGCATGCAATTCATCTGCTTGAACAGCTAGAAAATAAATACCTTGAGGCAAATCGCCAACTATTAAGTTTTCGGTATAATCAAATTGTAAAAACGTATTTTTCTTTAATTTATCTATTTAAGTCGCCACCGCCTGCATCAAATAAGCACAAAGCAAAGCCCCATAAGTCCCCAAAGCATAGCCCAAAACTGCCATTAAGACCCCAACGGGTGCCAAACTAGGACTAAAAGCAGAAGCCACAACAGGTGCAGAAGCTGCCCCGCCAATATTTGCCTGTGACCCAACTGCCACAAAAAAGAAAGGCGCTTTAATAATTTTAGCAGTAATCAGTAATACTGTCACATGAATCATAATCCATAATAAACCAACGGCAAATAAACCTAAATTACTAAAGACATCGCCAATATTCATGTGCATCCCAATCGTTGCAACTAAAATGAAAATACAAACACTTCCCCAACGAGAAGCGCCAATACCTTCTAATTTCCGTGCCTTGGTAAGCGACAATAATAAACCGAAAGTAGTTGAAAAGACAACCAACCAGAAAAAATGACTGGTCAAAGAAGTCAAATTCATGGCTTGTAAGGTAGCTTTGTGGTCTTTCATAAAAGCAGAAACAACGTCTGCCCCAAAATGAGACAAACCGACTGCGCCGAAAGTGATGCCCAATAAGACAAAAACTTTGGGCGTTGTTGGAATTTCTTCAATACTCGCTCGGTAGGCCGCCACTTTATTCTTTAAATCCTCTACTGCCGAATTATCCGCTTGTAACCAATTATCTACTTTGTCAGAAATATTAATGCCATATAATAAAAAGCCTAACCAAATATTGGCGACTAATACATCTACGACCACCATGGTGGTGAAAATGCTGCCCACATCAAATACCTCTTTCATCGCCGCTTGATTGGCACCACCACCAATCCAACTACCTGCTATGGTCGATAAACCTCGCCAAATTTCATCAGGACTGGCTTGAAAAAAGCCTTCTGGTGCTAAATATAAAACCGTGAATAAAGCAATAGGGCCACCAATAATAACCCCGATAGTTGCCGCAAAGAACATAATCAAGGCTTTTGGTCCCAAATTAATAATGCCCTTAAAATCAATACTCAGGCAAAGTAAGACCAAACTGGCGGGTAATAAATACCGAGAAGCAACAAAGTATAGATTAGAATGCTTGACAAAAGGATTGTATTCCGAAGCTGCAACACCATTGGTGTCCAAAAAATATTTGATTTGACCAAAAGACATATTATCTTCGGGCAAAGTCATTCCTTTTTGGCTTAAAAAATCTAGGAAACTTGGGTCAAACCATTCGGAGGCAATGAAGCCCAATGGCCAATGGAATAAAGCAGGCAAAAAATAACACAATAATAAAGTAGGAACATATTTATAAAACTTTTGCCACCCTTCATTTTTTAAGTTAGAGGTATAAAAAACAAAAGCTAATAACAACATTAATAGGCCAAAAACAACGGCATCGTTGGTAAATAAAGGTTCCATGATTAGGTTTGTAATTTTCAATTTTCAATTTATAATTTTCAATTTTCAAAGTCCAATAGATAAATTGTTAAGATTATTCATTAAAGTGGAGCAAGTTTATTCTTGAAAATTGTTCCCTGAAAATTAAAAATTGAAAATTTATAAACTATGTCCAAGGATACGAAATTATCTTGGATTCCCTTTCTCTTTTTTATAGAAAAACAAAAAATATGTCTCAGTGAATAAGTTTTTAATTATTTTCCTGTTAAAAGTTCACTTCTAATTTAGCAAAAAAATAGAATTTACTACTTTTGCGGTAACAATTTAGTTTTAAAATCCGACGGTTGATTATGCGTTTTAAAAAAATCATGTAAATATTGCATAATCCTGTCATCCTGTAATCTGTATGGCACTAACATTATTAGATGGAATCGACCGAGTTGAAGGTATTACTCGTAAAGAAAAAAAAGAAAAATACATGATACCGCAAAAAC
>JBGCFJ010000300.1:0-1824 GCA_045106885.1 Saprospiraceae bacterium | reverse complement strand
ATAAGCAACCATTTATACCGCCTTTTTCCCTTCTAAGAAACTCAAAAAATGCGTCCATAATCCATTATGCAAGCATTTTTTGAATTCCTTAGAAGAAAAATTGACTGGTCTAACTGGCTAATTATTTTCTCCACTTTGCCTTGTCAAAAAAAACAATAGATAATCTAAGTTGTGGAAAAGGAAGAGTAGCCATAAAAAAATTAAAATGGGTAATGTTCTCCCTTTTTGGTGGTTTTAAGCCTCTACTCTCGGTTCTATGTTTTTCGCAACCCAGATTAGGTTGTTAAAGAATTTCATTTCAATCATGGATAATTACCCGTTTTAAGCTTTTATTTTTTGTTTTTTCTCAAAAAAATAAGATTTTTTAAAATGCCTATTTTGATAGAATTTGGTATCTTTTATTTATTGAAAGGACGTTATTTAATGTTTTCAGGTATTTTCTTTACACCTATCTATTATAAAAAATAACTGATAGAAACCAAAGTAGGCAAGAAGAATCAAGTAGTAAATATAGATGATTTAGAAAAGTGAATAGTATTTGCAGATATATGAACAAAAGGCACAGCATATTGAATTGGTAGTGAAAAAATACTGAAATACCTTTGTACTATCTTAAACAAATAGGATAAATTGAATTTCTAAAATCTACTAATGATGACTCAAGGTGCCCCATTAATGACTATACGTTTAAATATGAAACAATACGAGCGAGAGTGGTTAGACCGATTGGATGCTATTATTGAAAACAATATACCTAATCCTGATTTTCAGCTATCCGATATTACCACTAAGTTAAAGGTTAGTCGAGCCAAATTATATAGAATGGTAACGAAGTTGACCAAAGCGTCTCCAAGTGAATATCTTCGAAATAAAAGGCTAAAGAAAGCTTATGAAATGCTAGATAAGGGGGTATATCCTACTATTAAAGAAACATCCGCCGCAGTAGGGTTTCGTCAACCAGAGCATTTTACTAGAACATTTTACAAAGAATATGAAATTTTGCCAAGCGATTTACTTAATAAATAACAATTTAATTTCATAATAAATAATTAGACGATAACAAGTAAGTAGGTTGATATTATTACATTATTTTAATAATTAAAAAATCTTACACAATCAGAGAATCTTGTCGGCTTACTTAATTACATCCAATTTAAATCATTCTGAATGGAATTATTTCTCCTATTTAAAAGGGAAATTAAAGAACCGCTAAAACCCTTATTAGTATTCCTATTTATCTCAGGTCTTTCAAGTACCTTATTAATTAGTGTGATTAATAATGCGGCTGAATTTGTCTCCAATTCAGAGGTTAATAATCGGTCAGCCTTTCTGTTTTTATTTGGAGTGAGTGCTTTTTTATTTTCTAAGAAATATGTGATGGATAGAGCGAGTTTCCTCGTTGAATCTACGGTTTGTAGCTTACGAAATCGCATTACTGACAAAATTCGTCATACGGAATTAGATACCCTTGAGAAGGTAGGCTCCTCTTCCTTATATGCTCGATTGACAACAGAAACAACCTATATTTCTAATATAGCCAATAATGCTATTAATGCAACTCAATCGGCTATTATGATTCTTTTTACGCTTTTATATATAGCGACGGTTTCTTTATGGTCTTTTTTCCTAATTATTATTGCGTTAGGCGTTGGTTATTTATCTTATACCAAACAGGCCGTTTCCTTTATGAAAATGTGGGAAGAAGTTTCCATTAGAGAAACTGCCTTTTTTGAAACCCTAGGTCATATACTGAATGGTTTTAAAGAGATTAAGATGAATCGATCTAAAAATGAAAGTGTTTATCAGAATTATAAAAAGGTTAAT
>JBGCFJ010000030.1:0-5350 GCA_045106885.1 Saprospiraceae bacterium | reverse complement strand
TCAACCTCAAATTCCCGCCGAAGGTGGTTTAAAATTGAAAATTTGAAATTGAAAATTGAAAATTAAATTTTACTTAGTTACTTAGGAGAAAATTAAGGCAAGATACCCCTTTTTTCCATTTTAACAGTCTATTAAATTTTTTAATAAAAAGCTTAAATTCGTTTTTTTTAAAATATAACTAATTGATTATCAATGTTAAAATAATTTAAGGTCTTAACATTTTCTTTAAAATCTAGGAAAATAGGTTAAACTCTATTAATTCAAAAATCACCTGTTTTTTGGTAGTTAATTAACCCTTATTTTGCAATTGATTAACTGAAAGTAGTATTAAAGAATACAACTTTTATATACAGCATTGACCAAAGCGGTTGCTGAAACTTAGCATTTTTTTAACCATCAGGTAATTATCAAGCTCTTATTCACTAGGTTGTGGCAACCGCTTTTTTTATGGATTACTTCTCAGGCTAGAAGCCTAAACTACTACATTTCGCACTTTCTCCCATTCCCAAGCGGTTCGCATAATATCATCAATATTTCTTTTCGGTTGCCAGCCTAATAATTTGGCTGCTTTAGTATAATTAGCATAAATGGCAATGACATCTCCTGCTCGTCTTGGCCCTAATTCATAATTTAATTTTAAGTCATTCACTTTCTCAAAAGCAGTAATTGCTTCTAAAACGGAGACCCCTGCACCAATACCTAAATTAAATACATCTGAATTTTTTTCGTTTTTACCATTAACTACAAATTCCATTGCCTTGGTATGTGCATTGGCTAAATCCATCACATGAATATAGTCTCTAATACAACTCCCATCTCTAGTCTCATAATCTGTTCCGAATACGGTAAAACTCTTACGGTTTCCGATAGCCGTTCCTGTAATAACAGGTACTAAATTACTTGCGTTGTTCGTAGGAGATTCGCCGATAATGGCGCTTTCATGTGCGCCTGCTGGATTAAAATAACGTAGGGAGATGCAGTTGAAATTGGTATATTGTTTAGCGAAATCTTCTAAAATATATTCTCCCATTTGCTTTGTTCGAGCATACGGACTTTCTGCCTCTTTAAAAGGCGTATCTTCTGTAACAGGCAATTCATCTGCATTGCCATAAGCGGAGCAAGAAGAGGAGAAAATTAAGTTTTTCACCTCAAACTCTTTCATGCATTCTAAAACATTCAATAGACTCCCTAAATTATTTTGGAAATAGAGCAAAGGTTTTTCTACAGACTCTCCTACCGCTTTTAAAGCTGCAAAATGAATAACACCTACAATGTCTGGATGGTCTATAAAAATTTGTTTTGTCGCTTCTAAATCACAAAGATTGATAGGATAATTTTTTACTCGTTTCTGCGTGATTTTTTCAATCCCATCTAAAACAGAAGGAGCTGAGTTATAATGATTATCCGCTGAAACAACCTCAAATCCATTATCTATTAAGTCAACTAGGGTATGACTACCAATGTAGCCGCAACCGCCTGTTACTAAAATTTTTGCCATGATTGTCAGATTTATTGTTACTTTGTTTTGATATTTTGGCACTTAATAAAAGCGTAAAATATACGCTTATTTAAAGTTAGCAAATATCGGCTTTTGTTTTTAAAAAAGAGTAATTAATTGGTTTTATTTGATAGTCCTAAATTTCAAACAAAATGAAAATAGGTTTATTTTTTGGTTCTTTTAACCCTATCCACGTTGGACATTTAATTATTGCCAACTATATGGCTACTCATACGGATTTGAAGGAAGTTTGGTTGGTGGTTTCCCCACAAAATCCATTAAAGCAAAAATCGTCTTTAGCTAGGGACTACGATCGGTTGCATTTAGTCCGATTGGCTATTGATACTAATCCAAAACTACAAGCTTCAAATATAGAGTTTGATTTGCCAAAACCTTCTTATACGGTTGATACTTTAGCTTACATTAGAGAAAAACATCCGACTAAAGAGTTCGTCTTGATTATGGGTGGAGATAACTTAGGAACTTTTCATAAATGGAAGAATTATGAAACGATTTTAAAAAATCATCAAATTTATGTCTACAGTCGTCCTAAATATGAATTAGGTGCATTGGCTGACCATGAGAGTGTCTCGCTTTTTAATGCTCCTTTAATGGATATTTCGGCAAGTTATATTCGGAAATGTATTAAAAATGGAAAATCGGTGGAGTATTTGGTTACGCCTTCGGTTTTTGAATATTTGGAAGCGAGTAGTTTGTATAAATAATTCAAGTTGCGGGTTACGAGTTGCGAGATAACGAGTTGGCTAATTAGATGTAAAAGCGAGATGAAATTTACGTTTTTATGCTTAAAAAGAGTGCTTTCTGTCCTACTTGGAAATCCGTAACCCGTAACCTGGGTTAAATAATTGTGTTAGAAAAGATAAAATATGCTCACAGTTTTTGGCATTCGACACCATGGCGCAGGTTCTGCAAGTAGTTTACACAATGCTTTAGTGGAACTAGCACCAGACTGTATCCTCATTGAAGGTCCGCCAGATGCTGGAAATGACCTGATAGAATATGTGGCTAATGAGCACTTAGTTCCACCTATTGCCTTATTGGTGTATAATCCAAGTAATCTAAAACAAGGTGCCTACTATCCATTTGCCCATTTTTCCCCAGAATGGCAAGCTATGAAATATGGCGTTGCCAATGATATTCCGACTTCTTTTATGGATTTGCCTCGTGCCTTAGCTTTTTCCTTAGATGTAAAAGAAAAAAAGGAAGGGCAAAAAATAATTAGTTTTGAACAAGGAGATGAAGCAATCACTAAAGAAGAACGAAAAATTGCAAAAGACCCATTAGGTTATATGGCAAGACTAGCAGGCTACGAAGACAGTGAAAGATGGTGGGATATTACTTTTGAAAGGGCCAATAACCCAAGTGAAATATTCGAGTCAATTCTTACTTTAATGGGAGAATTACGAGATGCGGTCAAGGAAACACCGCTTCGAGAGCTACAACGGGAAGCGTACATGAGAGGGGTGATTAGAAAGGCAGAAAAAGAGGGCTATCAGAATATTGCCGTTATCTGTGGTGCTTGGCATGCGCCCGTTTTAGCCAATTATAAAACCTATAAGGCAACAAGCGATAAAAAGTTTTTAAAGGGGATTAAAAAAACAAAAACAAAAGTTACTTGGGTGCCTTGGACCTATAAAAGAATTGCTCGCCAAAGTGGCTATGGTGCTGGTATTATCTCTCCTGCTTGGTACGAATTATTATTCGATAAGTCTGATGAAGTGACAGTACAATGGATGTCAAAAGCAGCACATTTATTGCGACAAGAAGGCTTACCAGCTTCCTCCGCACACATTATTGAAGCCGTCCGATTAGCGGATTCTCTGGCTGCGTTACGGAATTTATCTGTAGCTGGGATTAGTGAATTACGAGAAGCAGCAATTGCAATTTTATGTGAGGGAGCAGCAACACCGCTAAAACTAATTGAAGAAAAATTAATTATTGGAGACAAAATAGGGGAAGTACCAGATGAAATTCCCGTCGTTCCGCTTCAACAAGATTTAAATACTTGCATTAAATCTGCTCGATTAACTAAAGAAAAAAAGGCCTTTGGTAAAGTAGAAAAGAAATTAGATTTAAGAAAAGTAGCCAATTTAGCCGCTAGTCATTTATTACATCGCTTAAATATTCTAGGTATTCCTTGGGGAACAATTTTAGAAAATTCTCAACATACCAAAGGGAGTTTTAAAGAAGTTTGGTCTTTGGAATGGGAACCCGATTTTGCCATTCGGATTATTGAAGCAGGCATGTGGGGCAATACGGTTTATGAAGCGGCGACCAATTATATTTTTGACAATAAAGACAAACAAGATTCTTTAGCGGGTTTAACCCAATTAATCGAAGCAGCTTTAAATGCCGACTTAAAAGAAGTTATTCTGGCACTGACCAATGAATTAACCAATCAATCGGCGCTGACCAAAGACATTTTTAATTTAATGGATGCTTTGCCAGCCTTGGTAAATGTTATTCGATATGGAAGTAGTCGGCAAATTAATTTAACGGCGGTCTCTACCGTGATTAATCAAATTATTCCAAGAATTTGTATCGGTTTACCTAATGCTTGTATTAATGTAGATGAAGAGACGGCTTCCAATATTTTTAACAAAATAGTTGCGATTAATCGAGCTTTGCATACTTTAAACGAAGCAAATCATATTCAACATTGGTATGAGACTTTATCCAAAATAATGGGGATGACGATTAATGGCACTTTAGTCGGGTTGAGTACCAGAACCTTATTTGATAAAAAATTTATAGATACAGAAGTTGCTAGTACGTATATGCACTTAGCTTTATCCAAAGGGAATGAAGCTTTGTTCAGCGCCCAATGGATAGAAGGTTTTTTGAATGGAAGTGGTTTATTATTGATTCACCAAGAAAACCTCTGGCAAATAATGGATGAATGGTTAGCCAATTTAGAAGAAGAACGATTTATGGAGATTTTGCCAGTTTTAAGAAGGACTTTCTCTAAATTTTCTCATCCTGAACGGCAGAAAATGATGGCGTTGGCAAAGCGAGGGGGCGTGTCAATGAAACCGCAAAAAGAAGAAAATTTAGTGGCGATTAATCAAGATAGGGTAGCGGCTGTTTTGCCTACTTTGAAGTTATTATTGGATTTGTAATAATTCTCGACTGATATTATAATTATTCATAAAACTGTTGTTGCTTAGGGCTTGCTTGCAGTTAGATAGCTATATCTGTTACGCCTCCTCTGGCGCAAGTAACAATTTAGTAATTGTTTTAAAGCTTCTAAATACAAAAATTATTTCTTCAATGTACTAATAATTTGAAAATCTTTATGAACTATATAATATTGAGGAAAATCAAAAAAACCAGACATGTTATCAAAATTATTATTTATTTGAAAAATTCTATAATCTTCATGTGAAGCAATATTTATAAAATTTTCATATATCTCGTTTTTAGGAAGATTGTAAACAATTTCTAATGAGTAATCATTTAAAATGGCTTTAGGAACTTCGTCTAGCGGTTTAATGTTCCAAGAAGTAGATTCAGTAGTGGCATATTTGCTATAAATATCAATTAATGTTGAGCTTTGAAAATTTGATCTAAAAGTATGTAATTTTGACTTTGAATATAAATATAAAATAGAAATGTTAATTAAGAAATCACTCTTGAAATCAGGACGCTCCAAAACTAGCCTAGAAAAATATTCAACAGTAAAATCATTAACATTTCGGCTAGATAACTTATTACTTATGAAATTAACCATTAAATTCGAAAAATAAAAGGACGGATTTGGAGAAATTGCTGTAACTAGCGCCAATTCATTTGGAAGTGTTATGAATCTTATATCGTCTAAAATATTAGGTA
>JBGCFJ010000003.1:0-5078 GCA_045106885.1 Saprospiraceae bacterium | reverse complement strand
TAATTAGATTAAAATTTCAGGGAGGTTATTTTTTCGATAGTTTTCTTCAAAAAATCAAGTCATAGCACCGCTACGGGTTTATTTTTTGGAGGAAAATAGCGGAAAAAGAATCCGCTGAAAATTAATAGTAATTGTGTGTTGATACTTAAATACAATAAATCATTAAATTCATCACTCAAAATTAACTTAAAATGTTCGGAGATTTATTCGGAAATATAGAACAACAACAAGAGGAATTACAAAAAAAATTAGCCACTATTGAAGTAGCTGGTGATGCAGGCGATGGTGCCATTAAGGTCGTTGCCAATGCGAATCAAAAAATCTTAAACATCTCAATTGACAAAACTAAATTAGATTGGGAAGATACAGAAGAAGTGGAAGATTTGTTATTAGTAGCGATTAATAGAACCTTGGAAAAAGCAGCCGCTAAACAAGGAGAAGAAAGTCAAAAATTAATGCAAAATATGATGCCTCCTGGAATGGGTGGCTTAGCAGATATGTTTGGGAAGTAAATGGAGTTACGGGTTGCCAGTTGCGGGTTGCGGGTTACCAGTTAAAAAGATAGCATGCTGAACCTAAAATTGAATTTATTTTAAAATATTCAATTTCAAAGCTATAGGTATTTTCTTGAATTTAACCCGCAACTGGCAACAGGCAACTCGCAACTGGCAACTGGTAACCCGCAACCTGCAACAAACTTCATTTCCTTCATTTTTCTCCTTCAAACAATACTTTTGACTAATTGGCAACTTTAGTTTAATCAAAGAAGTAAAATATTGCGAATAGATTAACGTTTACATACCCGTAGTTACTTTTTAGGAAAGTAACGAATTTTATTATTTTAATAAAAATAGTACTAAAAATAAGACACAATTGGATTGAAATTTGATTTTTAGTTAGCTGATGGATTGTTATACTTAGCTTTCAATTCTTTGTTAATTCAGTCCTTATATTTAATAGTACGATAATTTCACTTGAATGAGGTTCTTTTTTTGTTGTATAGCTATATGTTTGACAAGTTTAGTCTATGGTCAAGATGTTACGGACGGGTTGATTGCGCATTATTCTTTTGATGATTGTCAGAATTTAGGCAAAGAAGAAAGTGGCAATAATCAAGCGGCAGTTATTGTAGGCGACCCTCAATGTATTTGTGGCGTATCTGGCAATGCGCTATTATTGGATGGAATTGATGATTACCTACTTTTTTTAGGTACGATTAGTAATACCTTTAATACCATTGATTTTTCTTTAAGTCTTTATGTCAAACCAACGAATGGAGTCGGTGTACAGGATATTATTTCTAAAAGAGATGCTTGTGGCGTAGATCGGTCTTTTGGGATTAATTACGCTTCTGGTTCTAATTTTATTAATGTACAATTAAGTCAAGATGATAGTCGAGCAGCCCCTGTAAGTGCCCAACTAGACTTTGGTTCTTGTTGGTCGCATATTGTCTTTGTAAGAAAAGCCAATAGAAGTCAGTTATTTATTGACGGCGTATTAATCCAAGAAAGGGCAACGGATTCTAGAGTTCAAATTGATAATAATGCAGAGTTAAACATCGCTAATGGAGAATGTGTAGGGATTACAGAAAATCGTTTTGCTGGTTTAATTGATGAATTACGTGTATATAATCGCGCTTTGCGCTTAGAAGAAATAAGGGCATTATATTTAGGTCCTGACCGTATTCAAAATGATGATGCGATTTTATTCTTAGGAAATTCGGTAGATATTGAAATAGGACAGACTTGTGCGGATGGTTTTGCCTGGAATCCTATCAATGGTGTAAGCGACCCAAGTGCCGCAGAACCGAGCATTGCACCTACTTCAGCGGGTACCTTTACTTACCAATTAGATTTAGCAGACCAATTTTGTAATGCTACAGATACGATCCGCATTACCGTTATCGACCCAGAAGATTTACCTTGTGTTGCCCAGTTACCTAAAGCCTTTACCCCCAATAATGATGGTAGGAATGATAGATATGGTATCAGTAATGCCATTGTCTTAGAAGGAAAGTTAGTAGAATTTGAAATTTTTGACCGTTGGGGAGGCCGCATCTTTAATACAACTAGCCCTTTTGATAAATGGGATGGCACATTTAATGGCCAAGAATTGAACCCTGGTGTTTTATTATATCGAGTACGATACATGTGTGGCGAAGAGGAAAAAACAGACATGGGCAGCTTAACCTTAATTCGATAAGTAAACCTATTTTTACTTTTTTTGAAAAAAAATATGACTTTTTTTGATGTAGGTCTTTACAAAGATTAAAAAATGTTATAAATTTGCAGTCGCTTCTAAAAAGAAGTTTGGTATTGACCTATGGTGTAATCGGTAACACACCAGTTTTTGGTTCTGGCATTCAAGGTTCGAGTCCTTGTAGGTCAACAGACATAAAACATAAACCCTTGTAAATGAATAGTTTGCAGGGGTTTTGTCGTTTTGTTGTACTCTACATGACAGTTCTAAAAAAAGGCAAAAATCTGTCAAAATATTATTCAAAAGAAGGAATTAGGAGAAGTTGTTTAAAATAATTTTAATCAATAAATTTTCATATATCAAAAAAAGCGAGAAAAGGTAGGATGATAAAAAGAAGATTACCCTTAAAAATAAACAATATTAATACGTAAAAAAATGCCAAATTAAAAAAAGTGACTAGATTAAAGTTAATCGTAATAAAAAAAATCTAGTCACAAATGAAATGTACAAATTGGCTCCTCGTCTAAAGTTGTACACTCAAGTTTAGGACAGACAAGGGAAAATCTATATTTTCCGACGCTTGGAGCAGCGAATATAGATTCGCTGTTGTCGAAAATATCCAATCTTAGACGGGTAGCCTATAAATTCAAAGGTATTAAAAAAATTAGAGAAGTATTTTGAGTATGCTTGATTAACAAATATTTAGGGTAGTGTTACATTTGTAAGGCTATGTCTAAGTAAACCCCATAAGAAACATTGAGTTTATAAAATATTATAGCCTTACATTTATAGCACTACCTGGCATTTTAATTGCATAATTTTTTTAAAATAGCATTATATTTATACCACTACCAGAAAAAGTATTTGCAGCTTCTTTAAATGCTATTTTATTCTCTTTTAGAGCGTCAGCTAAAAAACTGATAAATGGTTAGTCGAACGTGTCGGACACCTTTGGAGGTGTCCGACACGTAATTATCAATTTTCAATCTGACTATCTAGTGCCTGACCGAAAACATACCCCAAAAGAAAAAGAATCGTTAGCTTCTGCCTTTTGAGCGGTGTCTTTTCACGCTCAAATTCTCTTTTTCTCTATACGAGCTGATATGTCATCTTTCAAGTACTACATTTACATGATTTTTGATATTTTTGGGCATAATTACCCCTGATTTTCCTAGAAAATCACCGTTTTAGCTATATTTTGCCTTATATCAGGCTCTTTTAGCCCTTCTCAGCTTTTTTGCCGCTTTTCGTTCTGCTAAAACTAGCATCATTCCTAGTTTGTGCAGATTATAAGATAATACGCCATAAGCCACATATCTTTTAAATCCATCTATCCCTTTATCTGGACAAATATCTAATCCATTTTGCTCTAGTTGATTAATATTGCCTTCTATTCCACTATGCGCTCTTTTCAAATTTTGATAAGCTATATTTTCCGATTTTTCTAATTCCCGTTTACTCGGACGACCTGCTTTAGGCAATACTACTATTTTAAATTTTTTCTCTAAGTTCTTTTCCGCTGGATGAGAATAAAAATTTTTATCAAAACTTATACCTCCTAATTCATTGGTTTGCCCATAGTCTTTTTCTAAAGTTTGTCCTATTTCTATGGTCTGCTGTTTATCCACTTCTTTTTCATAAACCTTAGCATATAGCATAAAATGATATTGGTCGGTTGCTACCAGTACATTATGTCCTAATTCTACTGGTTTATTCACCTTCCCTTTTGAATTCCATTCCGCATGAAGTTCAAATATGGAAAATATCTTTTCTGAATGTGGTATCTCTTCTCCCAATATTATTCGCCGATGAACCAAGTCTATATGCTTTTCTACCATACTCAAGAAAAATAATAACTCTTCTTTTTTCGTTGCTCTATTTTTGTTAATCTTCCTTTAATTAATTCATTGACAGATAGTTGCACAAGACTCTCGCTTACTTTATTTTTTACTTTTTCACTTAATTCCAAATAAGAAATCGTCGCATCTTTTAATCGCTCGTTGTAATTACCTCCTTTTTTTCGGTGTATTTCCGATACCGTGTAATAACTTTTTAACGTCTTCTTGTTCCAACTTTGCCATTTTGAACCAGCTGATAGACCAAAACCCATTTTAATAAAATAACCGACTGTTGATAAGCTTTTACACAAACTATCTCTTAATAAACTCAAATCTGTTGGAAAATGGATATTCGATTCTACTACAAAACTGTCTGCCTTTATTTGTAAATTTAAACAGTCCAATCCCTCCTTTTTTTTTATTAGACCATGCGAACCCCTAACGATAATTGCTGATATTTTATAAATTGTTGATTCTGTCAATAACTGTACATTGTCCTTTATCGACTGTAAACTATATTGCTTGCCCGAAGAATAATCATTTTGCTGCACCCCTAAAATACCTCGTAGCGCACTATGATTATTTGCCATATCATGTAATTGGTCAAAATCCATATCTTGACTCAATCTCACTATACCCAAAACCAAAATCTCCCACATACTCATCCCATAGCGCCCCGTCTTTTTAAGCTTTGCGAACACGTCTTGCTCTAAAATTTGAAAAATTTCCTCATTCATTTCCTTCGTATTAAAGACGTATTGGAGCGCACGTAATACAGGTACTAGGCCATGACGACTCTTAGCATTTAAGATGACCTCACTTATTGGCGTAATCCCTAATTTTATTTGTTGCTGGAAACGAAGACGCATTTTATTTTGGTTTTTAGCGATTTTTTCTACTTTCAATAAAAGTTGAAAAATCAACTACCTGATAATCAATATTTTAAAAATGTAAAATACAAAAATATTTTTAATTTTCATAATAAAAATAGCTTTTATTTAATTGATTATCAGTACTTTAGACGTTCTCGTTCAGGCACTA
>JBGCFJ010000299.1:0-6620 GCA_045106885.1 Saprospiraceae bacterium | reverse complement strand
AAAGGGATATGGATGGCATTGGCTGCCAAATCATTTTCTGGCACTTTATAAGCTTGATAAGCACAAATGCTAAATCTACCTGCTAAATCATTTGCAAATTCCCATACCCTGACGTACAAGGTCGTACCAGGAGTTTGATTTGTTAAATGAACTTTAGGAAAAAGTACTAGGCCATTATCGTCATTACAAGTAATTTCTGATAAACTACCACAAACACCCGTATATACTGAAAAAGCATAATCGTTTACACCAGCTATATTTTGAGATAGCTCTATATATAATTCCCCATTTTGGGGAACGGTCACTTGATACCAAACATCTAAGCCCGAACCAAAATTAGCACAACTCGGATTGGGTAACTCGCCAGAAGCAGTTGCTCCGACGGTTGTACCTGTAAGTGGTATTTCACATCCTTCTGCTTGAGTAGTTAGTTGTAAGGCAGTTGCGCAACTATTATTAGTTGGTTGGCCTATTAACCCGTTAAACAAGTATAAGCAAACAAAAATTGTTAGGAATCCTTGTTTCATAAATTATTTATTTAGATAATAAAGATTATTAGGAATTTTTTCGTATGTGGTACTTAAGATGGTGAATAATAGCAAGACGGATCAACTTTCATGCTATCCAAAATAAGAGGAGGTTTGTTGCCAATAAAATTATTAAACCCTACGCTGTCTATAATGCTTCCATCAGCTCCCAGCCAATCTTGAAGGATAGTTGAAAAAACACTTCGATAATCATATTGGACTAAACTCCAATAATAACTTAAGTTTGAAAGTGTTGGAACATCTCCTAAAACGCCTGGATTTAATCCACTTCCAATGAGTAACATCGGGGCAGAAGTACCATGTCCTGTTCCGCTACTACCATTTTGATAAGCCGTTCTTCCAAATTCAGAAAAGGTCGCAGACAGCACCTGATTGTCTAAATTCTGATTCGTTAAATCTGTTTGAAATGCTTTTATAGAACTGGATAACTCCTGGAGGTAATTTGCGTGAGTTCCAATCGTTGGATTACCTGATACTACTTGCCCACCATGCGTGTCAAATTCGCCAAAGGCTGTATAAAACACCTTTGTTTTACAACCGCCACTTATCAATCGAGCTACACTTTTTAGTTGATTGGATAAAGAATTATCAGGATAACTTACCGTATTTGTACCTGCATTAAACGTCTCACTAATTCGTCCTGAATAACTTTTTGCAGTATTTTCTACAGATGAAATAAATCTTAGTGCCTTACCATGATCAGAATTAGGAATATCAGCTATTGGTGGAAGACCAGCGTTTTGAACTTGATTATAAAAAGCAGCAGGGTCTTGGTTTATTTTTACGTTTGTGGGATAAGATCCCTCCACATGAAAAGCAAGAGAACTACCGCTTAACCTAATTCCTACAGGGTCTGGCTTAGTTAGCGTGGGGCGTCCTATGAGATTGGGGTACGAGGCCTTTAAAAATCGCCCCATCCATCCTGTATTGTAGTTGTATTTGCTGCCAGCACCATTTCCTTTCAACCATAAATCAACGCCAGCAAAATGAGACCGATTCATACCGGGATAACCTACCCCTTGAATGATTTTTACTTTGCCCGCATCATATAAATCTTTCAGACCTGTCATAGTTGGATGAAGCCCTAATTGACCTGCTGTAGGTAAGGTGTTATCTAGATTAATAACAGCGTCTAGCCCCGTATTAGGTAAACCGATAGTAGGTCTTAATTGTTTATATCTATCATACTGGTCAAGGGGAACGAGCATATTCAGCCCATCATTTCCTCCAAGCAATTGAATAATCACCACAGAGCGATCCGTATAATTACAGTTCAGCGCTGCTGATAAACCAAAGTTATCTATAGCTATTGGATTCAATCCTTTTCCTAGAATAGAACCAAGTGTAAAAGGAGCAGATAATTTAACAAAAGAACGTCGCTTCATTTTTATATTGCTATTTATAGTACTGGCTTTGCCAGATTAGAAATGAAAGATTACTAAAGTATTTACCTAGAAAACTTGAAACTCTTGAGATCGAATAATTGCTCTAATTAATGCATGTAATCGCCCATATACAATTGACGTATTTCCTGTAGCTAAATATTTTTCCCATTCTCCTGTCCAATAATAAGCTGAATACCCTATTAAAAAAACATCGTTAAGAAAATAATTAAATCGGTTCTCATTTGGTATTTCCGAAAAAGCATACGATAACATCTCTCTAACTAAAGTAGTGGGATTAGAAATATCAGAAAAATTTCCTTCTTTTGTTACAAAATCTAAAGGGTTAACACTAGAGTTATTATGAATGGCGAGCCAAGTACTGGAAAAGCTATACCTTGCAAGATAAGTCTCTGTATTAAACCAGTGATGATGATAAGCTGGAGCTTGATGATAGGCTGGATAACCAGCAACTGTAGGAGGCTCAAAAAGTGAAAACTTTTGACCACCATGAAGAGGGTTCCATGTTCTGGTTATATAATCAACCAAATAATGCTCTCTAGGACGAGTTCGTGGATTATGCATTTTTACCTCAAAAAAAGATAATAGTCCTACAAATAGATCTACTGGAGACTTTATAATTCCTCCAATTATTTGATTAGTGGGATCGTCGTCATCTAAATCGTAAAAATGCTTACTTACAAATAGTTGAGTTAAGACGGGTAATAATTCATAATTATGATACCTTAAATTTTCTGCAAGTGGGGTAATAATATCCTGTTCTATTTCAGGAGTAATATCAACCCCTACAAAAAAACGATATAACTTAGTACAAATATATTTGGCGGTAGCAGGCTTTTGAAAGATCATTTCTACAAATTCTTCCAATTCTTCCAACATCTCTTCTCCATTAGTTGCAGGTTGGATGGTTTTATAATCAAAAGCATGACTAAAAGTTTTTGCTGTAGTATCATGTGCGCTAAATATTGGTTGACCTTTTGGCAGTCCCGTATCAGGATCTCGTTTACTACTCTTTCTAAACCCCGTCAATAATTTAGCAGCTACCTCTACATCATGCTCTGTATAATTCGTATAATCACCATCAGCTATTTGAGGCCCTTTTCCTATAGTAAATAACTCTAGAAACTCTCTAGAAAAGTTATCATTTGGACTGGTTGCCGTATTCGTTTCATTATCCAAATAATCAAGCATTCGATTATCTGTTACTATTTTTAAGGCTAAAGTCTTAATATTCCCCAGCGCATACTGTCGCAATAAAGCTAAGTAATAATAGCCTTCTCTCCCTCCATTGATGCTAGCAGTAAATTGTGTATGTAAAAAGAACTGCATCTTATGCCCTATTGAAAAGTCTTGCCTAGCTTCATCATACCACCAACTTTGCAGGAATTGTAACGTCTTGTCCCCCAATATTTGAGGTGTTCTACCTGATACAATCCATGGAAGTCCCCAAAGATCTAATGGTTCATTATTACTACGTGATTGTATTTGAAATAAGTCATTTACCGCTTCTAAAGGACTCTTTAAAGCAGCTTCTCTTATTTTGCCAATGGTCGGGGCAAACGTTAGTCTTTTTAATAAATGAGCCGCTAATCGTTGTCCTAATGGTTCGGTATGTTTGGCTAATGATGGCATATTTATTATTAGTAGTGGATTATAGTGTAAGAGGAGGTTTTATTAGAATAAAATGAAATTTATACTCAATCAGTATAAATGAATTAATAGTATAAAAGTAGTTGCATTTATTTTAGATTAAGTCTGTAGAGGTGATTTGTAGCCCTATTTGCGTTCAAAAGTAGCCTTAACTTAAATTGAGTTTATTCTTAATAAAAAGAAAGCAGAATCCAGTTGCGGATAATTTGATTTTAGATAATCGGCAGGATGCAGGCTCTGTTAAAATTTATACTGCTATGGGGCAATTGGTAAGTGATGGAATGTTATCTGTTGGGCATTTGCCTGCATTTATTACAAGTGATGCGACTACGTTTATACAGAAGAATACATCAATAGAAACCCTCTTGTCCCTAATGGTACTTAGTTTATGTATCTTTTGAGGCAAGTGGTATATCGCGATTAATTGTAAAGCATTAAAAAAATGAAGATTAGTGTTGTCCAATCGTTTGAGTGTGTAAAGAATTAGCGGAAATAATATATAGTCGGTTCTTATTGCCGATTATTTTTCTTAAAACAAGCAATTTTAATTAAAAATTCTCTCTATTGATATGCTGTGAAATTAAGAATTCATATTA
Organism: Saprospiraceae bacterium; assembly: GCA_045106885.1. Lineage (GTDB taxonomy): Bacteria > Bacteroidota > Bacteroidia > Chitinophagales > Saprospiraceae > JAFMDF01. Next base: position 2,423 of record JBGCFJ010000299.1, on the reverse strand, counting down.
GAGTTCCCCCAATTCTTTACACACTCCAATCATTTTAAAATGATTACTTTTTTTGTAACGCTAGTCTTATCTGTTTTCATCATAAAATAATACATCCCATTCATGCCACCTTTTGGGTGATAGACCATATTGAATTGCCCTGCACTATGACTTTTAGTTGGTATAATAGTTTCTATTAATTGACCACTAATCGAATAAATTTGCAGCGTAACCATGGTCGGTTCGGGTAATCCAAAAATCACTTTTGTTTGATTAGAAAAAGGATTTGGGGCAATTTTAAAATCTAGTTCACCTGTCTTAGCAAGCGAATTATCTATAGGTGCTGTTCTAACTAAAGAAGGTGAAATAATTTCACTATTAGCATTGTTTAAGGCACAATCATCGACTATTTTTGCTACAAAGGATGCTCCTGACATTACTTGAAAACCAGACTTTAATAAAATATACTCTCCAGCGTAAAAGCGTACATCTTTATCTGCGGGAACTACGACCTCTTGGTTAGTCGTTATTGAGGAACTAGCGGAATATTGTTTAGTTGACATATTCATTTGTCCTAGCTGCATCATTTCTTCGTCATACATTGCTCCATCGTCCACCATATTATTATTATCATTATCTAGTCCATCACAAATTTCAGGGGCACCAGGATAGACGGATGCTTCCATATCATTAAAATCGGTGTTATTCATAACGTATCCTGTAGGAAGGTTATTACAAGATATCAATTGACTGCTATTAGCGTCTCCATAACCATCTCCGTCTATATCCCGATAGACCATTGTGTTACTATTGTTTCCACAGCTACCTCCACAATCTATGGATGTTTCGTCCCCATTTAATAAACCATCATCACAAGTTTCACAAGGGCAAATACCTTCACCACCTGCATTCGGATTATAATTGTGGGCATTCGGGTCTGTACACCCTACAGCAGCACATGGCTTACAGCTTGCACCGCCACAATCAATACCCGTTTCATCAACATTTAAAATTCTATCAGAACAAGTTGAGCAACTGGAATTTTCAAAAGAGAAGGCATCTAGATAAATCGTTTGATTGGGATGTAGATCGAACCATATCTGCATGGTCGTAGCCGTTGCTGTAAACGTAACACTCTGTTGAATGTAGTTAGTGGTATTGTCTCCTTCTACAAAATAATAATTGCCAGCATAAATATCCTCTACTGAACTTACATAGAAATCGGCACTACCACCAGCCATATAAAAATATAGGGTATAAGTAGTCCCTATCTCCAAATCAAATATATTGGTATAAAGTTGTTCATAGCTCGCCCCTCCAACATAATGCACCGCTGAACTTCCTTCACAATAAACAATATCCGTTTCCATATTAATATGGGTAGTCCCTGCCCCCCAATTTATGAGCCTTGACCAAGAAGAAAAGTTCCCTGTTTCAAAACTATTATTATTGATATGGTTGGCATCTACATATACAGTTCCCTCGTCAACAGAAGTACCAGCACAGGAACAATCCGCTTGAATAACATCATTATAAGTACAAGCAATACCATCATCACAAGGAATTCCTTTCAGCGTATTATCACAATTATCACAGCCATCAGGGATGCCATCACGGTCGCTATCAAGATGATCAATACTTCCTTCGCAAATATCTTCTTCATCACAAACCCCGTCTCCATCTGTATCTGTATTGGTTGTACACGGGCAAGTCGCAATTACTTGAACCTCTGCAATAGACAAATTGTTAATACCGTCAATCTGGACTCTGATGTACTGTCCTGTAGTATTAATGGATATACTGGTACTAGGATTAGGAGCATCAGCGATGAAATAAGACGTAATCCCAGTTTGATTTAAGGTTGTTGTCAAATCAGTAGAGTCAAAGGGAACTTCGGAAACAAGCAAATAGAAATTAGATAACCGATCTGGACAACAGTCAGTACGATTAAAAAGAATAATCGATCCAATATTTTGAATACTTCCCAAATTAAGTTCCCACCATGGGTCTTGTTCCTCACTAGTGTGGGTAATGGAAGCACTCCCCCAAAGACCACTAGTATTGTTATCATTAGCCCTTGTCGCGACTCCGCCAAAGGCAGATGAAGATTGGGTTGCTGTTCCTCCAAGCGCTACGTTATTAATACTTCCCACACAATTACAATTGTCATCAATAACATCATTAACGGTACAAAAATCACCATCATTACAGGGCATGCCAGGTTCTAAACCACTAGGACACAAGTCATTTGCATCACAAACTCCATCACCATCCGCATCATTAGCCACAGGAGTATCAAGGGTAGTAGGATTACAATCATCATCAATACCATTGCAAAGTATTTCAACAGGAGTGGTTAAACCTGTTGTTCCTCCAACGCAAGTCCCACAATTATCAAAATAAGCTGTTCCTCCCCAAACCAGAGCACAATCCATTTCGCAAGG
>JBGCFJ010000298.1:0-6547 GCA_045106885.1 Saprospiraceae bacterium | reverse complement strand
AAGCGAGACAAGCATAAACCTAGACGTAAACAGAGTACTGAACAAAATAAAAAGCAAAAAATCGAAAAACTTGAATAACTATATTATAAAATATTGGAATATTTGACCTTGCAACCATTGGTTGCCTAAAATTTTATTGTCCAAAGTCTAAATATATTAATATAAATTAATTTTTTTTCAAAAAAAATCATTGTTCTTAATATTGAAATAAATTATCTATTTACCTGTATATGAAATAATTATAAACTACAATTATTTGATTATCAAATAATTATAATTAAATTTAAAAATAATATTAATTCATTTATAATAAAAAATGAATAATTTTTATTGTTTTCAACGAATTATAGGCTTTTTATTTCATTAGACATCTAACTAATTTGCATCTAAATAAAGTAAACACGACTATAATGTATACCTTAAAAAACAACATCAGATTTCTAATTACTTGCTTATTACTATTAAGTATTGGCGCAACTACCTATAGTCAATCTTCTGAAAAAAGATCCGATGAATTAATTATTAAATGGAAATCTAGTAGTGAGAAAAAAGCTACTAGCAGATATAACTCATTAATAACTCAAAAAGGCAGAAAATTAAAAACAATAAATGGTACCAATATAGAAATATGGAAGATACCATTAGCAAAAGAAAAGGATATAATAACCTTAATAGAGCACTATAAAAACCATCCTGACATAGCATTTATCGAACCTAATTATATCTATAGAAGTTTTGAAGTAATTCCAAATGATCCCTTATTTAACGAGCAATGGGGTTTAAAAAATACAAGACAAACAGGAAATACAATAACTGCCGATATTTCCGCACCTGATGCATGGGAAATCCAAGAACGGAGTACTTCTGTAAAAGTCGCTATTATTGATTCTGGGACAGATTGGACGCATCCTGATTTGGTTCAAAATATTTGGCAAAACCTAGGCGAAGATATTGATGGAGACGGAACAGTCCTTCAATGGACTGGCTCCCAATGGATTTTTGACCCAGATGATGAAAACGGCATTGATGATGACGGAAATGGTTATGTTGATGATTTTATTGGTTGGGATTTTAGGGATAATGATAATAATCCTATGGACTTTGATGGGCACGGTACCCATGTTGCGGGAATAGTTGGTGCAAGCGGAAATAATGGATTGGGTATTTCGGGGGTTACATGGGAAGTACAATTGGTATCTCTAAGAATTATTAGCAATGGTCGCCTTAAAGTTTCCGATGCTATAGAAGCGATTCAATATGCTACCTTGATGAATATCCCAATTAGTAATAATAGTTGGGGAGGGAAGGATTTTTCAGGTCTTTTATTTAATACCATAAAGGAGGCTGCTACTAACAATCATTTATTTATTACTGCTGCTGGCAATGATGGTTTAGACACGGATGTTCAGCCTATTTATCCTGCATCATTTGATTTAAACAATATCCTTAATGTAGCGGCATCAGACACTTTGGATACAAGTGCTACTTTCAAAGTGGGAAGTTCCAATTTCGGACAAAATACAGTTGATATTTATGCACCTGGCTTGAATATTCTTTCCTGTTTGCCCAATAATACTTATGGAACGAGGAACGGTACTATACTTATCCTGCTGGAACTTATTTTTATTCGCTAATATTAGATGGAGAAATATTTCAAACGAAACGAATGATAATGATGAAATAAATTTTAATAAACCTATTGTCAATTTTAATTACACCTCACACATGAAACTAAAACTACTTATTCTTCTTTCAAGTCTATCTTTTTCTTTTCTTTACGCACAATCACCTGCCAATTTAACAGCAGATGTTACGGTGTCGAAAAATTTTTCCTCCGTTACAGCTACAGAGAATACTTTTAATAACGCGAGAAGACAGGAAGAAACCCAATTGAGTCTAAGCCCCAATTCAATTACCAATTTAGATTTACCCGCCCAAAGCGTATGGGATGGGTATACGGAAAAAGAACAACTATTATATCTATTAAATGATGAACGAATTGCTAGGGCAGGCATTAATTATGGCAATGGGCCAGTACTCGGTTTACCTTTCCAAGGAATAGAAGGAGGTATAGACGGCGTTGCTCAAAATTATGCGCAAACATTACTAGATAACGACGCTTTTACGCATAATTATGGAGGAACGAGTCCTTCTTCTAGAATCGATAGTGCAATATCCAGTGCTTGCCGAGAAACAATTAGCAGAAGTGAAAATATTTATGCTGCCGTGAGTTCTAGCAGTGGGGCATTCTCTACTGCTGTAGAATCAGCTATTTTCAATTGGAATTATGACGATGCTAGTAGTAATTGGGGGCATCGAGAAATGTGTTTATTGCAAAATCAAACATTAACAACTACTTCCGGTGGCTTTCAGAATAATAATGGTGCTACAGATAAAGAAGGCTATATTGGTATTGGCATAGCTAAAGGCGAAAATTATGCTGGCTTTGGTACGAATTGGCCTTATGGAGCGGTCATCGTTCTTAATTATTTTGACCCATTAAGTGATGCTTTAGCAGGAAATTGCATGTATGATGCAGGAGGTAATACAGGGACAATCTGTAACATCACAGATCTCTCTGTCGACAGTATTTCTAACTGCAATACAACCACAGGGGTTTATGATGTGGACGTGACCGTTAATTTTAGTGCGATTACAACTACGTCATTAGGAATTGAGATACCAGGATTAGGTTACCAGTACTTTGCAGTTGAAGGAGGAGATAATCAAACAAAAACTTTCACCCTAACAGGCTTACCTGCTAATGGGCAGCTTATCCGATTTGAGAAAATGTCAATTTGTAATAATTTACATAGTAGGCTTCCTAGTTATGATAGTTTTACGGCTCCTAGTAATTGCGATACAGAAACGCTTCTATATGAAATAACGAGTTTTGATATTGGGACCATTCATGCTTGCAACCCAGAAACCAATACTTTTAATGTTGATATTACCGTATCTTTTAGTGCAATATATGACAACTCCAATATTCATATTAGAGTATCTAGTTTACCTGACGTCCAATTTTTCACTGTCGGTTCTGGTAATAATCAAACTCAAACATTTACAGTAAAAGGATTACCAGCAGATGGCAACTCGGTAGGTGTAAGGCAAGTAAGTGTCTCTGGAGGTAATCAATTTACTGGTAAAGCATATACAAATAACCATTTTACCGCACCCGTCTCTTGCGAAGGAACATGCCCTGGTAATTATACAATCATTAATGAACTTGTTCATGGTACTTATCAAGCGAGTCAAACGCTTCAAACACAGGGAACGGTAATTGCTGTAGATACAGCAATTGTAGTTTTTAAGGCAGCCAGTTCAGTTACCTTAAATCCAGGGTTTCGGGTAATGGCAGGCGGGGAATTTTCAGCAGAAATAGGTAATTGTATTGATACTACCTGTTTTTCTTTTGAAGTCGTAGAAGTGGATTGCAATTTACAGGTCACTGTTTCTGATGGAGTAGCTCCATATAATATTGTTATCAAAGGTCTTGTTTCTTTCACCGTAACTGATACTGCATCAATAATTACAATAGAAAATTTAGTTCCAGGAAATTATCAAATAACTGTTAATGATGCCAAAACTTGCAAGGAATCAAAAAATGTTAGCTTTGCAGGCGATTGTAGTTCGTCCTGTAGGATGACTGATTCGCTTGCGCTAGTGGCGTTATATAATGTAACAGATGGAGTTAATTGGACGAATATTTGGGATTTGAATACGCCAATAAATACTTGGCATGGCGTAACGACAAATGATAATGGTTGCGTAATAACCCTTGATTTAAACAATAATCAATTGACGGGAACGATTCCTATTGAATTAGGAAATTTAGGGAATTTACAAACGCTTTACCTTTATACAAATCAGTTGACAGGAACCATTCCTAGTGCGCTAAGTAGTTTGACTAATTTGGAGAGACTTTATCTTTATGATAATCAATTAACGGGAACAATTCCGAGCGAAATTGGTAATTTAACGAAATTACAATATCTCTATCTCTCTCAGAATCAATTAACAGGAGTGATTCCCACGTCTTTAGGAAATTTAACAGATTTACGACACTTTTATTTGTATGAGAACGAATTAACAGGAACGATTCCGGTATCTTTCGGTAATTTTACCAATATACAAAGGCTCTATCTCTATGATAATCTATTAACAGGCGCTATCCCAACCTCTTTAGGCAATCTAACCAGTTTACTAAAACTTTTCTTGAATAATAATCAATTAACAGGGAGTATTCCAACTACCTTAGGTAATTTAACAAATCTAGAATTCCTCTACCTTTATGATAATCTATTAACTGGTAACATTCCATCTGAATTAAGCAACCTAAGTAATTTACAAAAATTGTATTTGAATACAAATCAATTAACAGGGAGTATTCCTCCTTCCTTAGGCAACTTAACTAATCTAGAATATCTGTATCTTTATGAGAATCAATTGACAGGAAGCCTTCCAATTTCCTTAGGGAATTTAGCGAATTTACAACGAATTTATTTATATCAGAACCAATTAAGTGGTTGTTTTCCACAAAGTTTTTCTGCTCTGTGTAATATTTCTTATAGTTTTGTGAACAATCCTAATCTTCCAGGAGGAGGTGATTTTCCTGATTTTTGTACAAACAGTACTGGTATTTGTATAGGTTGTCGAACGACCGATTCGCTTGCTTTAGTTGCCTTATATAATACAGCAAATGGTCCTAATTGGACACGCTCTTGGAATTTGAATCAACCAATGAATACTTGGTACGGAGTCAGTCTAAATGCAACAGGTTGTGTAACAAGTCTATATCTTTATAATAATAATTTAATTGATAGTATACCTCCTGAATTAGGGAATTTAAGTAAGTTAACAAGCCTTAACCTCGAGAGAAATCTTATCACAAGTAGTATTCCACCTGAATTGGGCAATCTTTCTAATCTAACGACGCTTAATCTTTATAATACCCGATTAACAGGGAATATTCCACCTGAATTGGGCAATCTCTCTAATTTAGTCTCCTTTCGACTTTATACTAGACCAAGTACAGGAAAAGCTATAAGTGGCAGTATTCCGCCTGAATTGGGCAATCTTGTTAACTTGCAATACTTATTTTTAGTTAGGAATAGGTTATCAGGAGATATCCCTGTCGAATTGGGCAACTTAACGAAATTAAAAGAACTTTCACTAGGGAGTAATTTTCTAACGGGGGATATTCCTGCCGAATTGGGTAACTTAACTAACTTATTAGAGCTTAATTTAGGGGATAATTCGTTAACGGGAGATATTCCTACTGAATTAGGTAATTTAGCTAATTTAAAAGAACTTTCATTAGGAGCGAATATTCTAACAGGAATTATTCCTATTGAATTAGGTAATCTTTCTAATATAGAAAATCTCTATTTAGCAAACAATAAGTTATCAGGTATCATTCCTTCATCCTTAGGCAATTTGAGTAAGATGGAAAGGTTGGCTCTTGACAAAAACAATCTAACAGGAAATATCCCATCAGAATTAGGTAATCTAACCAATTTAACTAGCTTTAGGCTCAGTGAGAATCAACTAACAAATAGCATCCCTTCATCATTGGGCAACCTCACAAATGTAACATATCTTGATTTTAGTAAGAACCAATTATCAGAAAGTATTCCTCCAGAATTGGGTAATATGACTAATCTCCGCTACATTAGATTAAATACTAATTTACTAACGGGGAGCATTCCTTCTGAGTTAGCAAATCTTAATAATTTAGTCAATCTTATTTCATCTGATAATCAGTTATCAGGTTGTTTTGCACCCGAATTAACTGCTTTATGTGATGTAGGTGTTGTTAATTTTACCTTTAACCCCAATCTCCCAGGTAACGGTGATTTTGCAGCGTTTTGTGCCAATGGAACTGGAGGATGTACTAGTCTAAGTGACTCAAATACAGCAAGTGCTAGGTCAACTACCATTAATCAAAACCAAAATAATATAGAAAATTTAAAACTCTCTATTGTTCCTAATCCCGTCAAGAATGAAGCAAAAATAAGCTATACTATCCCTAAATCAGGCAAGATGAGCTTAACCATGTATGATATTCAGGGAAGCGCAATAGAAACGTTAGAAATCAACGATTTCAAAGAAAAAGGAGCATACCAATTAGTTTTTCCTGCTTTCAGCATTCCAAGTGGCATCTATTTTATTCGCTTAGAAACAGAAATGGCAGCTAGTGTAGAAAAAATAATTGTCTTAGATTAATCACTAAAGGAATGGACAAGATTGTTGTTTTTTTGATTGTTTTTATAATATATTAGTTAACAACAATCAGACAATCTTGTCCACCTATTTCGTTGTATTAGCCACCCTGTTTCTCCCAATCAAATAAGGTTTATACTTCCTATCCTATCCTATAAACTAAATTAAAAGCGGGCTACCTTTAGTGAAAAGAACAAAATAACTTACCCCATTAAGCTTGTTCTTTGTCCGTCTAAAAAACTAAAAAAAAGAGTCCGTACCAAAGGGTATGCACTAATTTTTTTAATTTCTTAGCCGAAAAAATAACTGCGCTTTCTGGAGC
>JBGCFJ010000297.1:0-7315 GCA_045106885.1 Saprospiraceae bacterium | reverse complement strand
GCATTGGGGGGAATTTTGAGTTTGGTTAAAATCCATTTCAGGGGGTAAGAAATGAAAGTTATTCTTAGCCGTGGTTTCCTTAATATCTCTGAATTGCGAGAGTATGAGTTACGGTTTTGGATAGCGCCTATTCAGTATCAGCATTCACCCAAGCTCGTAATTACTTAGTACTTATGAGTAAGTAATCTCCCTTCTCTCATAGCTCACAACTCAAAATTAACGAAAGCCTATGCGACTTTGTATTGTTTTTTTAGGACTAATAATGGTCTTTTTGCCCGCTTGTCAAGAGGTTACTACAGCAGTAGACGTTGATAATCGAGCTATTTTTTTTGACCTAAAAGATTTTTTTCAAAAAGAAAAAGCGCGTTTAGAAAAGATAAATTCATTTAAAAAGACAGTGTCTATTAATGGAGTATCCGAAGAAAAAACGTTAACTACGTTAAATTTTGACAACGAACTCTCCATTTTTATTGCATCTGATATTAATAGACCTGCCTGGTCTGATAAATATAAGGTCGATAGTGTTTTTACGGCTCAGAAAAAATTAAGCCAGATTAAGTATACCGTTTTAGATGAATCGCTGAAGACTAAAAAGGTTGCTATTGATTTCCAAAATAATGCTGTTGCAAACATCGAAATTGAAAAAGCTACGGATAATGCTGTTGCGCAGTCAAAGCAAACTTTATCCTATCATGTAGGCAAAGGATATGCTATTAAAAGCGAACAAGCTTTAAGTCTTTCTGATACAAAAACAATTTTAGTACAAGTGGAATATCAATAGGCAGTTTGCAGTAAAAAATACGGTCTACGGCTTAACTGCCTGCTGAATCAGGTTATGTTGATAAATTTCAGCAAAACGGCGGGATTTTCAAATAAAGATAGACTTTTATCTGATACGTTTTGCTGTTGAAATTTATCAATTACTATTTCTTCTTTTACGTCAACTAGTGTCATAATAATTCTTCTATTAAAATCTCTAGTTTTTGGCAATCCTTTTCCTTTAAAATAAACTGCTGGACTGGGTGTTTCCGATACCTTCATTTTTAATCGGTAAGCAGGAATGCCACTTGCCAATAAAAAATTCTGAATCATTCTAGCTCGTTTTTGGGAAATCACCTGATTGTGTGCCTTTTCTCCTATATCATCTGTATGACCAACAATTCTTAATTTTAGTTGAGTATGCTTTTTCATAACTACTAATGCCGCTTCCAAAGCGTTTAATAATTCCTTACTAAAACTCAAATCTTCTGCTGCAAATCGAACGGAACGGATAAATAGCGCCTCTTTTTCTGGTACCATCATTAATGGTAATTCATGTGAATCTTCCATGTAGGCAAATAAGGGTTGGTCTAACTCAATAATATGCGTGTTTGAAAAACCATTACTGATAGCCTTTTGTTGAGCTGCCTTTGCTGCCTCCAAAGTATAAAATTCACCTAAAGTATAACGTGTAAAATTATTATGGTCTTTTTCTGCGTAAAAATGGTCGTAGCCAGCAAAAGCAAAAAAAGCAGGGGATATTTCTTCTGTAAAAGCTGCTAATTGTACCTGATAAATTTGAGCCTGTATATTTCCCAAAAAGCTCAAGCATAAGTAACAAAAAGTCAATAAGATGCATCGCTTTCTCATACGAAAAAGAATTTAAAACCTTCGGTAGTTAATCGAAGATTTAATTAAAAAATGTCATGTGATTCTTTGCAAAGTGCGATTGTAGTATACCTTTAAATACACTACAATCTTTTTTTGCTATACTTAAATGTAATCTAGTGTAAAAAGTAAGTGATGCTTTTTTATCCAAGAACAGACTACTGTCACTCGACATAAATAGTTAATCGTTTACAGTAATAGGGATGATTAACTATTTTGAGTCTAAGTAGTTATAGCCTCGGTTTATATAATAATTATAGTTTTTTTAGTAAAATTATTAAATCTAAAAGAGGTGAAAATCTTTTACAATTTAATTTGGTGGTAAGTTTTGGTTGCCCGATTGAAATGCGGGATTATGTGTAAGAATATTTAGAAAAAATGTTATTGTGTGTAAGTATGACTCAAAAGTACAGCAATTCTTATTAAAACACAAAATAATATATTTTTTTTAATGAAATAATGAAACATTTGCTAAAAACTGTCAAATTTTAGGAGGAATGACTCATGAAAAATTACCCTAGAGATGAAATTTGAGGATTTATTTTTTTAATTATTATTTAAAAATTGTCTAGAAACCTTATTTTTCGCTAAGAATTTGGTAATATTAGGATTCAATTAATATGTTTGAAGGAAATAAGCGTATTCTATCATTTTTTATCATTCTTTTAGATACTTTGCTATCTCTTCAAACAAAATTCAGCACTAGAATTATTACAATCAAACTAGAGATAAAACTATACCCAACTATTGAAAGATACTTACAGACATAGAGGCTTGCGAAAGCGCTTGATTGATACGCTGTATCAAAAGGGAATTCGAGACGAACGAATTTTAAATGCCTTTAATTCCGTACCTCGTCATTTGTTTTTAGATAAGGCATTTGAAGAATGGGCTTATACCGATAAAGCGTTTCCGATTGGTAATAAACAAACTATTTCTCAACCGTTTACAGTTGCTTATCAAACAGATTTATTAGAAATTAAAAGACGAGATAAAATATTGGAAATAGGAACAGGGTCTGGTTTCCAAGCTGCTATTTTAGATCAACTAGGCGCAACTGTGCTAACCGTAGAGCGACAAGAATTACTCTATAAAAAAACGAGTGAATTATTAATAAAATTGGGATTCTCTAATATTCGTACTTTTCTGAAAGATGGTATGAGTGGATTGCCAGAATATGCCCCTTTTGATAAAATAATTGTAACGGCAGCAGCTAGTGAAATTCCTACGGCGCTTTTAAGCCAATTGAAGATTGGTGGTATTTTAATTATTCCAATAGGGAAGGAGCGTCAACAAATGTGTAAAATTATTAAAGAATCTGCCAAACAATATAAGCGAATCTATTTAGATTACTTTAAATTCGTTCCCTTATTGAAAGGATTGAATAAAGATTAAGTGAGACTGTTTACCGTGAACCATATACCGTCTTCCTTTAATCAAAACGAATAATCATAGATCTAACTTTTAAATCAGCGGTTTTTGATTTTGGATGGTTAGAAGAAAATAAACTATCCCCTAATAAGTCGGGATAAACTGCTTCTGGATTAGTAGGTTCTAAAAAGACTGCTAAATTTTTAGAAATACGTCCTTCTTGCCAATCGTTTGTATAACCGCTATAATCCCACTCAAACCCTGCAAATTGGAAATCTTTGCCATTTATTTTGATTAGCTCTTCTAAGGTAGTTCCTATACTTACGCCTTGGCTTGTTCCCCAAGGAGATTTTTCGTTTTCTATGAGGATTTCTGAAATTACTTGAAAAGGTTTATCTAATTGCCAAGAGATGAAAATTTCATTGTCTGTTTTAGGGAATACAACGGTAGCAAGTGCGACTTCTCCTTCCCCCATACTTATTTCTTCTCGCTTAACATTTTCTTTACCATAGGCTTTTATGATAGCTGCTTCTGTAAAATCTTTATTAATTAACCCTACTTTTTCCCCTGGCACACAAGTCCAATTAACTATATTTTTACTAGCATCGATTGCCTTTGGCGTTTCGTATTTTTTGTCAGTCTCGAATTTACAAGCTACAAAACATAATAAAAGCAATAAGAAAGATAGATTTTTCATAAGTAATTTAGTTTTGACATAGCTAGTTCAGTCGGCAGTAAGCAGTTTGCAGTTTTTCCTAATCGTTTTAAAACCATCTGATTGCGACTAATAAAAAAGGTTAGTTATTTCATGCGTGAATTACTAGCGTTGGTAGTGCTATAAATGTAATGCTATAATATTTTATAAACCCAATGTTTCTTATGGGGTTTACTTAGAAATAGCCTTACAAGTGTACCACTACCCTAGCGTTTATGCAGTAATTTTTGAAAAGACCTTGTTTTTTATAATAGAACCTGACTAAAACTACTGTACCTTACTTTTTTGAAATGCCTAAAAATGAATAAATGAAGAGATGATAAAATGACTAAATAGTGGTCAAAAGCCTAGAAATAGAGATCTGATGTTTAGTTTTAGCGTATTATTTTCTCATTTATTAATTTACTCATCTACTCATTTTAATAAAAATAATTTTTGTAGAGTAGACTAAAACTTTAAAGTATCTTCATTTTTAGCATTATTAAAGAGCAAATAACCTTTTCGATTTTTCGGTCCTTTAATGCTTATGATATTTTTTTGGTCATCAAAAGCCTCTAATAAGGTATTGTTTTTTATGTGTAATTTACTAAAAGGCTGGATGTTTTCAACCTCTAAGTAACACCAAACGGCAACGAGGTCTTCTGATACTTCTTTTCCTACAAATGTATAATTTACTGCTTTATCGTCTAAACTGATTTTTAATTTTTGCTGTAAATATTTGTAAATATATTCCTCTGCTTTATCAGCTTCTTTTTCTGTACAAATAAATAATTTATCTGCTCCCTGTAGTCGAAGGGCATCTTCTAAATCATCTATGAAAATATGTAAGGTTAACTGTAAAGCACTTTCTTTTTCATTATACTCAATGGAGCACTTACTGATATGGAACTCATGAGGTGGAAGTACAGTAGCACTGGAAAAAGTAGCTGCGGAAGGGAATAATAAGCAGCATAAAAAGAAATAGAATTTCAATTGTTGCATAGGTTTTAAAATTACTAAATTGAAATGGTTGTTTATTTTAGGGATATAAAAAATTGAGTTATTAATTTTTTACACACTATTTAGACAAAAATACGGAACTATTAGTCACTTAAAAAATATTAGTACCTTAACTTTTAGAGTCTTTGACGAATGATATGGCAAAGTAATTTAAACATACGCTTGACAATTCATCGTTCATCATTTATAATTCATCGTTTCTTATTCTTTTTTAGTCAAAATAGTATTGCTTTCCGCAATTTTAATACTCAAAAAATTGGTATCTAATGTCCAATCTTGCTTGTTTAAAGGAGGATTCTTATAAAAATGATTGAGAATAGTGGCATGTTCGCCTACTTGTAATTGGATATCTTTTGCGTGAATATAACCATAATTCCCATTAGAAGATTGAACATATAAATAAGGAATAACTTTCTTCTTTCCTCTTTGAGTGATTATTTTTTCAAAATGTTGGACAATTTTTAAAGTTGACCCAGGAGCTAATTTTTCTACAACTTCACTTAAATAGGTTGGTTCAGACCGAAGAAACCCTTTCTCAGGAAGTAGTTTACCTTCAACTGCTGTTCTACTTTCTTCGTAGAGTGGCTGATAAGTTTGAGTAGCCTCCTGCCAAACAAAAGAATAAGTGACGTACTCTAAACACTTTTCATTCGCTTTATCAAATTCTTTGGGGCTTAGCATTAGACTATAATCTGAACAGGTCAGATAATCCACATAAGCAACTCGAATGGTCTTTTCATCAATCTCTACAAATTTAAATAAAGCAGGAGACCGTTCTCTTGGTGCAAAAGTCAAATCCATTTGTTCTTCAAATACTTTGGTAATAGACCCTGCTTGAAAAGAAAATATTTCTACTACTCTATTTTCTAAACGACTATCTGTGTCAATATTGCTTTTTAAAAATAATAATTCTGGAATATTATCTGCGGTTAAATCTTGCAAAACAAATGCTCGTAACTCACTCTGCCCCATAGCACTTTCTCCCGCAAACTGAATGTGGTAAGATTTACCCAAACGACTCGTTAAGACTAGGTAATATTCTTTATATAATGGATTTAGATAATCGTCTTCATGAAAATTATCTTTTCCTTCAATACCTGCTACCCAAACAGCCGTCGCTTCTAAATTTTCTGAAAAATTGAATTTTCTTAAATGGAAATCACTTAGGGTAGAAGGAATATCTGCTGGAGGTAGAATAACTGCCAAACCGTCTCCATAAATCCATCCTATTTTATCATCAGGCCCTTTAACTTTGTACCATTTAAATTTTTGATTTTGCGCTTCATCTTCATGCTCAAAACGAGTTTCTGCTAGTACTTCAAAAAGGGTTCCTTCTTCATAGAAAGTATTAGAGTGAGCAAAATAGGAAGAATCAGGGTAGAGGACAACTTTATTTAAAGCCGTACCAGGTCTTAAAGGTAGTGTTTGTCCTTGTAACCAAAGTGAAAGACATAAGCAAATATATAGGGGAAATAATTGCAAATTATTGGGATTAAAGTTAGTCAAAAAACACTAACTTATAAATTTAATAATATATAAACCACAACCATGCTGCTTTAGAACGTTAAGAATACATGATTTAGCGTAATTTTTAATCATTTTTAGGAATAATAGCTATTATTCGTCGAACAAAATTAAGCGACTAGCGATTAAAGAGATGTCGGCACGCTACAAAGTAAGGAAATAAATGTTTTTTTTAAGAGATTTGCTTACTTTTATAATCTTATTTAAGAATTTCATAAAACTTTAAGTCGTGACTAATTCCTTTTTCGACGTCTTAAAGTTGTATTTATTAATACTCAAAAATTTAATCAAAATGAATTTAGATAGATTGAATAAGTCTAATAACCCAATGATTAAGGAAGAAGTCCTTAGAGAAAACATGACCAATAACCGTCAGGAAGTAATGACGGTACAAGGTGGTGTGAATAAGTCTTTTGTCCTTTTTGGTGTTTTGTTAATGACTTTTTTTGTAGGCTATTCTACACCAAGTCCATTATTTATGTACGGTGGTATGATTGGCGGTTTTATCGTTAGCATCATTGCTTCTAGAGATTTAAAACGCTCGAATATTTGGGCGCCGCTTTTTGCAGGCCTTTATGGATTGGCGATTGGAGCAATTTCCTATTATTATAATGCAAGGTTTGACGGGATTGTTTTTCATGCAGTGACGATAACTTTTGCTATCTTCTTTACTATGTTAACACTGTTTAAATCAGGTTTAATCACAGTAACGGAAAAATTCAGAAGTATCATAATGATGGCTACAGGGGCAATTATGTTACTGTACATCGTTAGCTTTGTATTGAGCATGTTCTCTATTAATATGCCATTCTTGCATGAGCAATCTATGATGGGGATTGGAATTAGTTGTGTAATTGTGGTAATTGCTTCTTTAAAATTATTGGTTGATTTTGATAATTTTGAAAAAGGAGAGCAGTTTGGTTCGCCTAAATATATGGAATATTATATCGCTATGGGCTTATTGTTTAATGTGGATGGGTTATACACAGACATCCTTTGGTGGTTGTCTGGGGTGATGGGTAGGGACGGATCGTAAAGATTGCTCGTATACTGATAATT
>JBGCFJ010000296.1:0-12707 GCA_045106885.1 Saprospiraceae bacterium | reverse complement strand
AATGTGCATTTAGCAATTGCTGCCACTTTAGGTGGTGGTGTTTTTGGTGACCACTGCTCTCCTATTTCAGATACGACTATTTTATCCTCTATGGCTGCGGCTAGTGACCATATTGACCACGTTAAAACACAGTTTCCTTATGCACTGGTATGTGGTAGTATTACTGCTTTTTTGTATTTAATTATTGGATTTTTGGGATAATTAACTAATGGAATTATTATGCTTGTTTTTAATGGAAGTCCATTCGGTAACGCCAAAGTAATAATTTATGACTTACTATTTAAAAGCTAGTAATTATCAAACAACTACCCTAGAAAAAGAAGATAAAGAAATAATATTCCAATTAAAACATAGCCATTTGACAAGTCGTAAAGCCATTGCAGAATTGCCCGATACTCGTTATGAAATGGAGCATGCAAACTTTTGGGGAAGTCATTACAATATTGTCAAAGATGGTAGTCGTATAGGTGAAGTAACCAAAAACTGGAAAGGAGAGATACTTATTCATTTAAAAGATAGAGACTACCAACCGATTCAATTTAAAATAAAGTATAAAGGGGTTTTAAATTTTCAATTTGAAGTTTGGGTCAACGAGAAATATCATTTAATGACCCTTTCTCCTAAAAAAGATTCCGCTAAAACCTATTATCGTCTGACCGTTCATGATATAGCTTACAACCCTTTCCCTATAAAGGAGTTAATGGCAATTGTTGCGTATGTGGTGTGGAATAAAGGTTTTTAAAACGCCGCTGAAAGTGGCTAAAACAAAGGGGTTGAGATTAAGCGTCTTTCGCTTTTTGAATAATTTCTTTTAGCTGCGGCAATAAATCTTTGGCAAACCATTGATTCTTGTTGATTTTTTGTTTAGCAGGGTTTACATTTGAACTATAATCAGGCAATAAATCTAAATTATTGCCGAATTATAGTTTTAAAAATACAAAAAAGCCCCCAGCAGAAAATTCCACCAGAGGCTTTTATATCTTAAAAAGAAAGAGTCTAGCTTAAGCCACCCCCATTTCCTCTCTAATCTTATTCAAAGCAGAACCAGCACCAACCCAATCAATTTGAGCAGCATTATAAGTATGTGCTACTTCAAAAGAATCAGACGTACCATCTGCGTGATCTAATCTTACAGTTAAGTTTTTGCCTGGTGCAAAATCCTTAAAGTCAGGAATATTTACTTTGTCGTCTTGTCTTACTAAATCGTAAGAAGCATTATCGACGAAAGTCAAAGCTAACATACCTTGCTTCTTCAAATTCGTTTCGTGAATCCGAGCGAAAGATTTTACGATAACTGCGTGAACACCCAAGAATCTTGGCTCCATTGCAGCATGCTCTCTAGAAGAACCTTCTCCTAAATTTTCCTCTCCGAATACAACAGAACCGATGTTATTGTCTCGGTAGTAAATACCTGTGTCAGGTACTGCACCAAACTCACCAGTTTCTACATTTAAAACGGTATTCGTTGCATCGCTATAAGCATTGATCGCACCGATGTAACAGTTTTGAGAAATGTTTTCTAAGTGCCCTCTAAACTTCAACCAAGGCCCTGCCATAGAAATGTGATCTGTTGTACACTTTCCTTTTGCTTTGATTAACACCCGCATGCCTTGTACTTGATCTTGCGTCAAAGGCTTGAATGGTGTCAATAATTGCAAACGATTAGATGTTGGATTTACGACTACCTCAACACCACTACCATCAGCGATTGGTGGAATAAATCCTGCATCTTCTACATCAAAACCTTTAGCTGGTAATTCAACTCCAACTGGTGGCTCCAACATTACTTGTTCGCCATTTTCATTCGTCAAGGTATCCGTTAATGGATTGAAGGCTAAATCTCCTGCCATTGCCATTGCGGTTACAATTTCTGGAGAAGCAACAAATCCATGTGTATTTGGATTACCATCATTTCTTTTCGCAAAGTTTCTATTGAAAGAAGTGATGATAGAATTTTTACGATTTGGATCATCTGTATGTCTTGCCCATTGACCGATACACGGTCCACAAGCATTTGCTAAAACAACGCCACCCATCTTTTCAAAATCATCCAAAATACCATCTCTTTCAACGGTAAAACGAATTAATTCTGAACCTGGAGTAACCGTAAATTCAGCTTTAGTCTTTATATTTTTCGCAACTGCTTGTTTTGCTAAAGACGCTGCTCTTGATAAATCTTCGTAAGAAGAGTTCGTACAAGAACCAATCAAACCTACCTCTAATTTTTGAGGGTAGCCATTGTCTTTTACTGCTTGTGCAAACTTAGAAATTGGCCAAGCTGCATCTGGTGTATAAGGTCCGTTAATATGCGGCTCTAATTTTGACAAGTTGATTTCGATAACTTGGTCAAAATATTTTTCAGGTTCTTTATAACATTCTGGGTCACCCGTTAAATGAGCCTTTACTTTATCTGCTAATCTTGCTACATCTGCTCGACCAGTTGCTTTTAAGTAACGCTTCATCGCTGGATCGTAACCGAAAGTAGAAGTCGTTGCACCGATTTCTGCCCCCATGTTTCCAATCGTTCCTTTACCAGTACAAGATAATCTTCTTGCACCAGGCCCGAAATATTCTACGATTGCTCCAGTTCCACCTTTTACAGTTAAAATACCTGCTACTTTTAAGATAACATCTTTAGAAGAAGTCCATCCTTTTAAATAACCTGTTAATTTAACACCAATTACTTTTGGCATCTTCAATTCCCAAGGCATATCTGCCATTACATCTACTGCATCTGCTCCACCAACACCGATTGCCAACATTCCTAAACCAGCACCGTTTGGTGTGTGAGAATCCGTTCCAATCATCATTCCTCCAGGGAATGCATAATTTTCCAAAACGATTTGGTGAATAATACCTGCACCTGGTTTCCAGAACCCAATGCCGTATTTATTAGAAACAGAAGCTAAGAAATCATAAACCTCAGAGTTTACATCATTCGCTATAGCTAAATCTTTGTCAGCGCCCACTTTCGCTTGAATCAAGTGGTCACAATGTACCGTCGATGGTACTGCTACCTTGTCTTTACCAGCCATCATAAACTGTAATAAAGCCATCTGAGCAGTTGCATCTTGCATCGCCACACGGTCAGGTGAAAAGAAGACATAGTCTTTACCTTTTCCGTATTTCTTTAATGGAGATTCTTTGTGTAGGTGAGCATACAGAATTTTTTCTGTCAACGTAAGCGGGCGACCAAGTTCTTTACGAGCAGCCTCCACTTTTGCAGGAAGCGCCTCATAATGAGCCTTAATCATGTCAATATCAAAAGCCATAGCTTAATAATTTTATGATTTTTTAATAAGAAGTATTAGAGTTAATTTTCAATTTTCAAAATAGCGTCAGTTATAAAGCATATTTTTCAATAAAACTAGACTCCTTTCTGAAAACTGTTTTTTACAAGTTGATAATTAAAAGTAAAGTTTCATTAAGAAAATCAGTATTCTATAAAACACTAATAATCAATCTACTTTTATCAAATTTCAATCTGGTTATTTATCTAACTCGAAATTGGCTGCAAAGGTACAAATTTTGGCATATCTTGCACGTTTTTTATCCGAGTTTCGGACTATTTAGAAAGATTCAAAGAGGAAATGTGATTGCCTTTCCGCCTTTTAGCCCTTTAACCTATCAGCCTTTTATCTTAAAACAACCTTAACAGTACGATAGATTTATGAATAGTTACAAAAAAATCGTGGTGAAGTTGGGAACAAATGTGTTAACGAGAGAAAATGGTGCCTTAGACATCACTTCGATTAGCCACATAGTTGACCAAATTGTACAATTGAAACAGCAAGGAATAGAAGTGATTTTGGTGTCTTCAGGAGCAGTTGGAGCAGGACGTTCGGCGATTCAATTATCCAAAAGTTTAAATAAAATTGTCCAACGGCAAGTGTATTCTGCTATTGGTCAGATTCATTTACTTAATTTATACAATAATTTATTTGGCAATCATCAGATTTTTTGTGCGCAAGTTTTAGCCACAAAAGAGGACTTTCGGGATAGAACGCATTATCTCAATATGAAAAATTGCTTTCAAGCTTTGTTAAGAGACAACGTCATTCCGATTGTGAACGAAAATGATGTGATTTCTGTCAATGAATTAATGTTTACGGATAATGATGAATTGGCGGGCCTAATTGCTGCTTTAATGAATGCAGATGCTTTGCTAATTTTAAGCACAGTAGATGGTATTTTAGACGGTCATCCAGATAAACCTACAAGTAAAACCATTGCCGAAATAGACCCTGATGATAAAGCCATTCAAGAATTTATCATGCCTTCTAAATCTTCTTTTGGTAGAGGAGGGATGCACACCAAATTTAGCATTTCTAAGAAAGTATCTAAATTAGGCATTACTACCTTTATTGCTAATGGTAAACGGCCCAATATTATTTTGGATATTATAAAAGATGATTTTATTGGTACTAAAATATTACCGAAAAAAGTTGCCTCTAATATCAAAAAATGGATGGCTTTTAATGAGTTACCAGAAAAAGCATTGGTTTATATTAATGAAGGCGCAGCAACTGTTTTGTGTTCTACGGAAAAAGTATCTAGCCTTTTACCCGTTGGCATTACCAAAATAGAAGGTACTTTTAAGAAAGGAGATATTATCAAAATTGTGGATGAAGTTGGGAATTTTATTGGTATGGGGGTAGCGCAATATGGGGTTGAAAAGGCACAGGAATATTTAGGGCAAAATGGGGAAAAGGCTTTGATTCACTATGATTATTTGTTGATTGAAGGGTAATTTTTTTTGACACGGAAGGACACGGTTTGACGTTATGCTCAATCAAATATAATTAAATGAATTGAAAAATCGGGATAATTATCCGTTACCTTCCATTATTCGTTGGTAAAAAATAGACCAACAGATGAATGAAGGCAATAGATTTGACGAGCTAGACAATAGTTTAAATGTCATTTTTTGTAAGTACTCAATATAGTAGCAAAACCAACTCGTCGGATGAATCCGTCGTCCGATGAGTTGGTTTAAATCATCCGACGACGGAGTCATCGGGCGATTTAAATTGGACTATTGAGTACTTACCATTTTTTTAGCTAACGCTTTAATGGTCAAGAAAAAATGACAAACCTTTTATCCTATTCATTCGGTATCCATGACACTAAGCATTGGATAACGATTTCTAAAAGATTGACCGTTCATTTTTCTTAATAAATAGTCCACCCAATATTTAGGTCGTTTTTTAAGATAAAAAGCTACAGCAATAGATGCTGTTCCAAATTCTCTTATTAGAAATTTAACGAATTCTAGACTAATTGTTGAATCTTGAAAGAAATGTTGGATGATTTCAATATCATCAATAGACAAATTTTCTCCGTTTTTCTGTAAAGCTGCTTTTATTTTATGGTAACCTATAATGATTTCTTCACCTATGGCTGGATTATAGAATGAACAAATACCTTGCTCACTTTCTAAAATACTTTTAGATTGAATACTTTCTGCTGTTATTCTTGCTTCCTTAAATTTTAAGAGTTGTTCTTCGTAGGCAGTAGGACTTAATCGTTGTTTTTGCTCATCCAACATCCTTTCAAAATTTACTTTTGCATATTCTTTACCTGTTTTAAATTCGGCATAGTCTTTTTTATAATAATTTTTATAATACTCATAGTTTTCTAATGTCCTCTTTTTTGCCATTACTAGCATTTCTTTATCATACCGATAATTGATAGAAGGGGACTTGATTTTAAAATTTCTAGCTATCTCTTGCTCACTATCTTTACTTCTTAATTCTCTTTGATTTCCAGACCAGTACCATTTTTCCTCAAATGGTACGAGCCCGCCATATATAATCATCCCTTTTTCAAATGGAGAATTAGAAACATTATCTTGAGGGTCAGAAATAAGATAGACTTTATTAATAATTAAATTTTCTGCCTTGATTTCGTCCTTGTTAACTTCTAGAATTTTATAGTAAGCAACATGGCGTTCATACCAATTACTAACTTGTAATTTTTGAGCATCCGTTAATCCAATTACTTCAGTTAGAAAATCTAAAGCCCCCATTCCAGACCATAAAGTACATTCTTGGCACAAAAAATCATCCCAATAAGGAATTGTTTCATTAAATTCTAGATTTGAAGCGTCATTGAGGTATAAATAATAATCACAAAGATGTCTAAATAAATAACTATGCTTCCCTAACCAAACTAGTTTTCTTTTAACTTGAAACCCTAATTTATTAGGTGTTATTAGAAATTTTTTAACACTAGATTCTCCTTTTAATTTATCAAATTTCGCTTCTAAGAAATAAGATAATTTCTCTGCTAAAGGTAACAAATCTGCATGCTGGGGCGAGAAATAATCTTGCTCTTTAAAGATTAAAAAAACATTCCATAAAAGATGTGCTAATTTGTATTCATCAAATGGAAAATCGGAATGTTCTTCGTTTTCTGGCTTTGAGAAAGGTAAAGGGTTTCCAAATAAACGTTGGTTGGTTTGCTCCAATGTATCCCATAAACCTATTTCAAAATAAGTATCTTCACCAAATTCCGTAATTATTTGTGCTAAAGCTCTAATTCTAGTAGCACTCAATGTACGTAGTAATAAAAAATTTTGCTTCTGTAAAAATTGCTCTACTTCTTTACAAATCTTACTTAATTGCTTATCCGTAAAAGTATAATATCCTTCTGGACGATTACTTTTAAAATTGATTAGATTCATCTTTAATATATTGTATAATTATTGCCCGAGTTGTTTATACCCTTTCCATATTAATTCGACATCCTTTGCCCAATCATAGTCTCGAGCATAAAAAAAATTCAATCGTTGAATAGTTGTCTCTTCAAATTTCTGATGATTAAACCCTGCCAACGGTGTTAAGACTCCATTTCGGATTGTCGGTAAATTATTGTTTTTTTCTTCGGTTTTAAAATAACCAACCCAAGTTTTTTGCCCCAATAATACGTTAAAAATGTTTTTAAAAAAAGACCATTTATTAGGGAGCAACAATAAAAGAATAGGAGAAATAAAACCTAGTACTATAGATAATGTAATGTCTACCAATCGTTTACTCCTACGTTGTACGGCATCTGAAATTTTGTAGCGAATATCAACGGTATATAATTCTCCAGGCGTGTTTTTAGAATTACTCCCAATAATGCTCATTGTTTCTTTTGGGACAATTTTATAATCCATTTTATTGCCCAATTTTGTCATCCAATGCATAATGGCTTGCGCAGAAATATCTTTGGAACAAAAGATTAATTCGTTGACTTGGTAGATTTGTACAATTTCTGTTAAGTTGCTTAAATGACTTAAATAAGTCTTATCCTCGGTAGGAGAAGGAGCAACTATACCAATAAAATTTTGAGGAATGCTTGCTTTATTTAATAATTCTAAGGCTCTTTCTGCCTCTGTTTTTTCTCCTATGATGATTAAATTACGAGTGGGTTGTTGTCCTACTTTTAGATTTTTATGTTTTATAAAATGTAAAATAGTTCGCAATAAAAAAGTACTAATAATCGCCCATACCGCACCCAATAAAAGCAACATTCTAGAAGTGCGATATGCTGAGGGCAAAAAGCCATAAATAGCCGCCAGTAGAATAGACCCAAAAATTAAGCCCTTGACAAGCTTGCGAACATTTTTGGTATCATCATATCCGCCATTAAAATAAACACTTCCCAACCAACCACTAATGTATAAAGGCACATTAAAATAAAGGAAAGAAGGTTTGTAATAATTCGCATCGTCAAAATAGGAAGTCGCCCAAAAATCTTTTAGCCAATACATCCCCCCAAATATCAATAAAGCATCTAAAAGCGGTAAATATATCTTTTTAAAGAAATTACTCAGGACAGTTAGAAACGCTCTAAAATAAATAGCGAACTGTAGTATGCCTACAAAAAGAGACGCTTTTTCTCCTTGAAAATGCTTTTTGGCAAAAATTATCATCGCATTATAAAAAACCTTGACATAATTTAAACTCCCTTTTTTGGTGCTTTCTCCTTTATAATGAATGATGGTCGTATCCGCAAAATAATAATTTTTATAGCCACCTTTGATAATTCGATAAGACAAATCAATGTCCTCTCCATACATAAAAAAAGTCTCATCTAGTAAACCTATTTTATCCAAAACAGTTTTGCGCATGAGCATAAAAGCACCCGCTAAAATCTCTACTTCATGTGTTTTATCTTTGTCTAAAAAACCTAAATGATACCGATTAAAAGTGGGCGATTTTGGAAAGAACTTAGAAAAGCCAAATGTTTTATAAAAAGCAGTCATTGGAGTCGGTAAACCCCGCTTCGATTCTGGTAAAAAATTACCTGACCCATCTATCATTTTTACCCCTAATCCGCCTGCTTTAGGATGTGCGTCCATGAAAGCGACACATTTATCAAAGGTATCTTCTTCTACTAACGTATCTGGATTTAAGAGGAGAACATATTCGCCCTTAGCTAATCGAATAGCTTGATTATTGGCTGTAGAAAAACCAGGATTGTCTTTATTAGCAATTAGATGGACATCAGGAAATTTTTCCGCAACCATACGCACAGAGTCATCAACCGAATTATTATCGACCACAAAAGTTTCTGTCGTTAAATTTTTAGTCGCTTTTTGAACGGACAGGAGGGCTTGTTCTAGGAAATAGCGGACGTTGTAATTGACAATAATTATGGATAGTTTCATAGAGGCAACTTATTTTACTGGATAGCGGTTACGCTTCTTTTGTTGTTCCCAAAACCAGATAGCGATTTGACAAAAAGGACGGAATTTATCATTTTTATCTTTAGCTTTCCATAAGTCTATTTCCTTTTGAATTAATGCTTTAGTCCATTTTTTAGCTGGATATTTTTTAATCATTAATTCTTTTGCTAAGTCGATAGTATCTCTTCTGAATTTTATAAGATTGCCATCATTTAAGTTAAGTATTTCTAAATCTTGTAAAACATCAATATCGTTGGAAACAGAAACAATTGCACCATCTGTGTCATAAGATATTATTTTCTCAATATCATTTTTTAATGGATTTAGTTTCTTTAGCAATAATTCTTCTTTACTTTTATCACAGTGAGCAATTTTTTTAGCAGACGAAATGGAAACATCTTTTTGGGCTACTAATACATATCCATTACAAACTCCCAACATATTCTGGAAATCTAAGTCTAAATCTGGTTTTTTTTTTTGAGATAAGTAATGCTCAACTTCAATACTTGGCTTATTTAAGCTATTCCTTTTTAGGGAAATCCGTTTCATACAGTATGCACAAATATGTCCTTGTTCTGTCAATAAGAATTTTTTCAACAACTGATTGCTATCGACAAAACCTTTATTGTAAATTGCATTTGGAGTAGTTTCCCTATACTTTTTTAAAGTAGGTGGTTCTTTTCTTTTTTTAATAAATTTCATAATTAGTCATCCATCAATTCTATATAAGATTCTGCTCTCATTATTTCTCTATCATCATCACCTAAATCTTTTTTAAGTTCTTCTAATTTTTCTTCTGCTCTTTTTCTATTGTTAGCATCAATTAAGGTATATAATTCACTTATCATTGCCTTACTTTTAGGAGGTCTATCTTCAACACCAAACAAATCATATAAAATAGAGTTGGTATCTCTGCCAAAAGTATGAGGTGTTCTCTCTACCAATTTAAAATCCTCTAAAATAAAGACATTTTCTCTAGGCACATTACTCAATACTTGTGGGGAATGTGTGGTTATAATAAATTGAATATTTGGAAAGGTTTTTCTTAGATTCGGAATGATGGTTCTTTGCCATGAGGGGTGGAGGTGTTGTTCTATTTCGTCTATCATTACTATGCCTTCTCCTAAACATGGATTCTCTAATTTCGGATTGGCAATGCTTAATCTGCGTATAATATCACCTATTATTGCAAAAACTAATCTTTCTCCATGAGATAAATTAGCTATAGACAATTGATGCCCATTATCTTGTAAAACCAATTGTTCTGTAGGCTGTCTTTTTACTCTTGGAAAGCTATATTTTGGTAAAAAAGTAGCTAATGTATTTCTAATTGCTTCTAATGATTTTAATCTAAATTCATAATCATTATTAAAACGGATGTTTTCACTTTCATAATCTTCCGTATTTCTGAACCATTCAAAAAAATCATCAAAGGAAATATTTGTCGAAAAACTATTACTAAATGTATCAATTGGGCTAATTTTAGTAATGTCTTTTGCTTTTAGAGAAGGGTTGTCCTTTACATATCTATCAGCATTATATGAAACTATAATTTTGGGCTGTTTTCTTATATTATCACGAAGTCTTTGTAATTCTAAAAAATACTCTTTATCATGTTCAGATTTGAATTTTTTACTTAAATTTTCATATTCTCTTTCTCCTATGATTCTATCAATTGGAGGGTCGAAAAAATACTTTTTATAAGATTCACCTACTTCTAAATCGGATAGAAATTTTCTATTATTTATCTCAAAATTTATTTTAGTATAAAAGTAGGCTGTACTTTTTTGTATATCTTCTTTTAAACTACCATCATCTAAGAAAATTGTTGTGTCAAAAACGACTCTATTTTTAATTTCCGAAGAGCTATAAAGACCATAAATTAAATCTCTAAAGAAATAACTAATCGCCTTCAAAATACTCGTCTTCCCACTCCCATTCACCCCAATAAAAACAGCCAATCCACCTTCCCCTTCAGGAAAATCAATCTCCAATTCCTCAAACCCTCGAAAATTTTTAAGTGATAATTTTTCTATTCTCATAATAGTCTATTTACGATATGGAATTCTAGCGACAATTGACCGCCCAAGTGTCACCTCATCCGCATACTCCAATTCCCCACCAAAAGAAATACCTCGAGCAATCGTAGAAATATTCACCGAAGCTTCTCGTAATTTTTTAGAAATATAAAAAATGGTCGTATCTCCTTCTATGGTCGGACTAATCGCCATAATAATTTCTTTAGTCTCGGCTAAATTGGCTCTTTCTATTAAGGTATCAATATTTAATTCGCCTGGGCCAATGCCCTCAATTGGAGAAATCACACCGCCTAATACATGATACATACCTTTATATTGCCCTGTTTCTTCAATTGCCATAACATCTCGGATGCCTTCAACTACACAAATAACCGCTTCATTTCGACGTTTGTCTTGGCAAATGTTACAAACCATTTCATCTGCAATGTTGTGACATTTCTCACAAAATTTTATTTCTCGGCGCATTTTGACAATATCGGCAGCAAACTGCTCCGCAGCCTCGGCTGGCTGCATGAGTAAATGCAGGACTAACCGTAAAGCAGTTTTTTTGCCAATACCAGGCAAACTAGCAAAGGCATCAACGGCTTCTTCTAATAATTTTGAGGAAAAATTCATCTATAGTGGTCGTGTAGATTTTTCTGTTAAGCTATCCAAACAAAGGTAAGGGATTTTTTGGAGATACTTAACACCCAAGTTAAATATCCAGTAACTAGCATCCAGCAATTAGCATTAAAAAAGGTCTTACCAAATGATTCAGTAAGACCTTTTTAGCTAAGCCAAGATTGAGTCGCTAATACTCATCCTCATTAAAGAGGAAATCATCTTTTCTGGGGAAATCTGGCCATACATCGTAGATACTCTCGTATACTTCTTCGTCATCCTCCATTTCCTGAAGATTTTCAATGACCTCTAAAGGTGCTCCTTCTCGAATTGCATAATCAATTAAATCGTCACGAGAAGCAGGCCAAGGCGCATCTTCTAGTGATAAGGCTAATTCTAATGTCCAATACATCTATATAAAAAATTAAGTAAGTGTTTTTGAGTCGTTTTAGTTTTGGGTAACTTGGTGGATGATTTTGATTTTTGACCTAGCTTCATTTAATACCTCCTTACCAAAAACAATTCTATAAAACACTAAATTGATAAATATTATGTGATTAATGCTTTTGCAGAACGAATGACCTAACAAAAAGTTACCCGTTCTTCTAATTTCTTGACGCACTTTTTTGCAAAAGTAACATTTTGAACTTCTAAAGTCAAGCAGCTTCTCTTGAACTATCCACTCCAATGAGTATACCAGAAATAAATAGCTTCAAGTCTCGCAATTAGGTTACGTTTAATAAAACCCGAATCACTATCTTTATAAGTCAAACAAATGCAATTTAGTTCTAGCAACCTAAATATAGTGTAACAAAAGTTATTTGTCATTTTATCGTGTCCTCCGAGCGCTGCTATGCTGCTACTCTTGGGGGATATTAAGTGAGAATATAGTTTTTTAGTTGTGTTTATTAAAAATAAGTACCAACTCATAATTAGATTAAAATTTCAGGGAGGTTATTTTTTCGATAGTTTTCTTATCCATAGCATAAGAAAATTCATCGTCATAACGCATTTCATCCATCCAAGAATATTCATCCATGATGGAGTGATTTCGGTTTTGCTGATTCCAATTGTTTTGAGCAGATAGATTGAAGACAAAGCAAATACCTGCTAGTAGTAATAGTTTTCTCATAATTATGTTTGTATGTGTAGTAATATAATAGGAAAGAGAAGTAGCCTCCAAATACTGAAGGGCTACTCTTTCCAACGTTTTATTGAGGTTTAAGCTAACGCAATAGTAGAGGAGTAACCTATTTTTAGGCGCTTACACAAAATTTAAAACCAACAAATTGTCGATATTTTAAAATGTCGATAACCGTTAATCTCAAATTTAACCTCAGATTCCCGCCGAAGGTGGTTTAAAATTGAAAATTTGAAATTGAAAATTGAAAATT
>JBGCFJ010000295.1:0-6713 GCA_045106885.1 Saprospiraceae bacterium | reverse complement strand
TTTTACAGGTAGCCCAGAAGAGCGAACTTCTTTTACATTTGAACAAATCAATGGAATGGTTGGCGAAAGAGTTTTGATTACACATCTTGGAGAGACTTCCAAAATTCAAGATATTAAAATTCAAGTAGCTAATGATAGATTAAGACATACTTTTCAGTCTTTAAATAAAAAAGGGGTCTTAGAAAAATTAAAAGATTTTTACCCACCTGATAAAGTGTTTTACCTTGATTTTCACCAAGTAGCAGATAATACCTTTAATCTCTATTTATCGCTTCATCCTTCTGATGATATTTTTCAAAAGCGGGCAGATGAATTTTCTTGGGGCGACTATTCTTTTAGTTTTAAAAACCCTTTTCTAGCCTTGACCAAAAAAGAATTGACCCAATTGATTCAAGAGCAAAATATGAAAGACTATTTGGGCACACCGATTGAAAAAATTACAGGAGTAAAGTTTTTATTTGCTGATGAAACAATCCGTTATTTTGGCAAAAAAAGCGATTATGATTTTAAAGACATGTTTAAAGAACAAGAATTTAAGCAAAATTATAATCGACTTAAAACGGGTGATTTAATCAATATCATGAACTTGCATTCCAGTTTTGTGAAAGGAGGTCTAACTATTTTTATCAAAGAAAATACTACTGAACCTGTATCTTATTTCGATTTGCAGCCCGCCAAAGGAGGAGAACAAAATCAGTTTAATCACCCATTTGTTACCCTTTATCGAAATCATTCTATTGCTACGGTCATCGCAGATTTATTGGACGTTCATCCTAGTAAACTAAAGTTTAAGGATAAAGAAAATTTGCCTAAAGTACACTTGACTTATCAGCCTTTAGCGGGTGTAGATACTAAAAGCGATTTATTAGAACAGATAAAAAAACAATACCCGTTTGTCATCAAAAAGAAAGTTTTAGAACAAGAAGCTTGGTTTTTGTCTGGTGGAAATAAGGAGAAGGTCGCCAATTTTGAAGCGCAGAAAATTCCTGTCAGTAACTTAGCAGCCTTTAAACAAAAGAATTTTACCAAAGGATTAGAAACACTCGGTCCAGTAAAATTTGATTGGTTTGCAACCGATTATTTTAAGCGAAAATACCAAATAGATGTCATCAATTTAACAGATTTTTCTGGTAAATATATTTTGCCTTTAGACACGGCATCTTTTGCGGATTTACAAGCCCAAATGGAAAGAGATTTTGGCTTAATATTAAAGAAGCAAAGACGAAATTTGGAGATTCAAGAAGTAGTTTTTGAATAGATGCCAAACTGGTAGTAAAGCCTTTAGGCTTTCCCGTGCCCGACCTTCAGGTCGGAAAATATCGTTGTTGTAGGAAATATTAAATTACTTAAATGAAAAACAGGCCTGAAGGCCTTTGACGGGAAAGCCTAAAGGCTTTACTACCAGTAAACGAAGATTATTTTACAAACCAAATAAGCTATGCTATCTATCCCACAATACTTATTAGAATCCAGTTTTTGCCTAGCCATTTTCTATGGATTCTACCACCTATTTTTGAAGAAAGAGACCTTTTTTCAACTGAATCGAGCGTATTTATTGGCAACGCCAATTGCTGCCTTGAGCATTCCGTTATTAAATATCTCTTTTCAAAAAGATGCGCCACCCGAAAGTTTAGAAGCCTTCTTTTATCCAGCGATTCAAAGTGCCAATAATTTGAATGAGGTGGTTTGGGAACAAATGCGAGCGCCATCGCCCGTATTTTCTTTATCCGTAGCGGATATAATTATGGCGATTTATTTAATAGGCATCTTTTTAATGAGTTTTTCTTTATTGAAAGGATTATGGAATCTAGGACGGATTATTCGCCGAGGAAAACGCTCAAAAAACAACGAATTTACCTTAGTAGAAACCCAAAATAACTTCCCAGCCGCTTCTTTCTTTGGCTATATTTTTTGGAATCAACAAATTACCGACGAGCAAAAATTAATCCTAGAACACGAAAAAGTCCACATTCGGCAATGGCATAGCTTGGATGTTTTATTGATGGAAATTTGTGTGATTATTAAGTGGTTTAATCCCTTGATTTATTGGTTTAGAAATGCTTTAAAAGCGACGCATGAATATATTGCTGACCAATATGTGATTGAACAAAAGTCGAATGTGGGAGAATATGCCACTTTGTTAGTGAATCAGCATAAAAAACAAGTGGCTACCCCTTTGACGAATACCTTTTATTCCTTAACCAAAAAACGTTTACATAAGATGATTCAACGACCTTCTCAGAAAATATATGCGGCTAAGTATTTATTCGTTTTCCCTTTGGTTTTTGGTATGATGGGGTTATTTTCTTTTAATTTATTAGAGGAAATTCCCAAAGTAAGTGAGGGAATAACGGAGATGAATTCAGCCATAGGAGAGATTGTCAATAAGACTGTTTTTGAAATTAATCAAACAACTGAAAAAGACCAAATAGCGGCGAGTGAAGCGGCAGTAAAAGAACATGCAGAGGCTTTAGCCAAGACTTTTGCAGAGGCAGGTACAAATCGTATACTTTATTGGGGAGATTTGGAGATTCCTTTAAATAAAGAAAATGGACAACCTGTACCAATTATTGATGTCCCGATTAATCAATTTTTGATGGCTTACCAAAAAGAACCAATTGCCGCTTTGGAACAGGGGGGACTATTTGAAAAAATTTCCTTTTCTCTTTTAAACGCCCAGTTCAATGTAAGTAATACGATTGCTTGCAAAATTATAAGCGATACAAATAACCCATCTATTTTTAAAGAAAACGATTGCCTTAAAAGGTTTAAAAATAAATTCAAAATAGGAAATATTATTAGTGGGTATGAATTACAAATAGGAGAGGAAGGGCAACGATATAAATTTGAACTACGCTTAATTGACCCAAAGGTAAAGCGGCCAAATCCTGATGGAAATTTTACCTTTAAATGGGGCGATATTGAATTTCCAATTGAGTTAAGAAAAGATGATTTTAATACGCATTATCATATTGAAACAGTCCGACTAAATGATTTGCAAGCTGCTTTGAATCAACCAATTACTATTTTAGACGATGGACGACCTGCTAAAGGCATTCAAGACATATTGATAAATATGGGCCTATTTATTCCGACTGGTAACAATACCGAAACTTACCAAAATTTTGGGAGCTATGTCCCACCCTCAAAAGTATTATTGGAAGGAAATGGAAAAAGGATTTCGGAACAAATTGATGTGGTTAAATTAATGGAATTAGTGGATGAAAAGGCAGCTATTTCTTTTAATGTTAATGGTTTTGATTTTGGAGGGATGATTAGAATAGATGATGGGAAATATCAATCGCCTATTCGTATCAGCAAAAAAGAGACAAATCTCTTTAATTTCCAAGTCATTATCCCAGATAAAGCTAAAACTATTTTAAAGGTAGATACGACTTTGGCAGAGAATAAGTCGATTGTGAGAATGTATCGAAATCCCGATAAGTACAAAATTATACATATTCCTAATTTCAAAACAGCCACTAGGTCGATTGTAGGTAATCCAACGAATGCCGACCCTGTATATGATAAAACACATCGAGCAATTCCTTCTCCTTTTTTCAAAACGAGTAAAGAGGCAGAGGTGGATGATAATTTACTAAGATTACCAGAATACGTTGGTTATAAGCCTACTGAATTGACTTTGAAATGGGGCGCATTAACTGCCAATCCCAGAAGTGAAAATTATGATTTAAAGTCTTTTTTAGAAAATTTTAAAGCAGGACTTCAATTGAATCATTTATCAGATGCCTTAACGATTAAGCAAATAAGGGTTGTAGTAGCAAAGAAAGAGGCTGCCTTTCTAACCTTTGATAAGCAATTACCTAATTTGACAGAATTGCACAAAAGGTTAGGTAATTTATCTACAGAATCTAGTATTTATTTTGACAAAATAATTATCAATAAAAACGGGACTGATTTTTATCTGCCACAGCATTTTTTGTTTACGATAGGGAAACAAGCGATAGCTAAAGGAGCAATTTTGTCGAAAGAAAAGCAGGATGTTTCTTTTCCTAATCGGAAACAAAAGAATCTAACGTCTTCAAATATTTCAACAAAAAAGACTTTTGAGGATATTGATTCTTCCGACATTAATTTTTTTAACTTATATCCGTTTACCTATTCCAATCAAGCAGTGATTCGTAAAGAAAAAATAAAACGCTCTGATGGGGATTTTCGTCTTGCTTATACCCAGAAAATGGAAAATTATGAAAGGATAGAAGCAAAACGATTAGTAGGAGAAGAGGCTATCGCTGAGTTTGGAGAGGCAGGAAGAAAAGGAGTTTCCTATGTGATTTTTCAGCATAAAAAGAAGAAAAAAAGAATTCAAGTTGATAGAGAAAATAGTCCACTTTATATTTATTATATGCACCCGTTTTTTCCAATGATTACCCACAAATTAATCTATGATAATTTAGACGCAAACGATATAGTTTCTATCAATAAATTTCCAGCTAATTCGGAAGAAGCTCGATTTTATGGAACCTTAGGTAAGAACGGGATAGTAGAGGTTCGATTCAATTATTCAAAATTGACAGTGGGAGAACGAGAACCCGTTAAAATTACTATTAAAAAAGCTAATCCTAAATGGAGTAATACCACTTGGTTCAAACGAGATAGTAGTTATTCGATTTATTTAATGAAAAATATTCAACTTTCCCAAGCATTTAAATTGCTTAAAAAATTGCCTGCTAATCAGATAACTATTACTGATTTGGAAGATGATTTTCCTATTTATGTTTCGGTACATGGCGGTCTCGAAGGGCATCAAGATGATGATTGGTTAATTACAAAAATTCAAGAAAAATTCCATTTTCAAATAATTGAGCAAAAGATAAAACGAAAAGTATTGGTACTAAAAAAAGGGAGTGCTAATTCTCTAGCTGCGCATGAATATTTTACGAAGTCTTTACCTAAGATTAAGACCATCATTGAAACGAATCAAACCAAGGGCTTAAAAACCATTACCCCAGGCTACTTCAAAGATTATCAACAATTGATTCGGGAAAATTTTGAATTACCTTTAATTGACGAAACTGGACTTTTTGGAGAGGAGGCTATTTGTTTAGGTATAGACTTGAGTTCTATAGAAATGATGAAAAAATCTTTGGCTAAATATGATTTAGAATTAGCGGAAGAAGAAAGGGTAATGCCAGTTTATGAACTTAGATAATAGGATTTGCTCAAATAGTTTCATAAATCTGTTTCAAAGCCAAAACAGACGCTTCCAAACTCATTTTACCCGCAATAACCTTTTTTGCCCCATTTCCTAAAGTCGTTCTAAATGATTCATTATCAAATAATTGCTGAATGGATTGAGCAATTGCTTTAGGGTTTTTAGTAGGAACAACTAAGCCTGAAACTTGATGTTCCACAAACTCTTTTGGTCCACCAGAATTGGTAACAATCGGCGGAATACCTAAACTCATAGCTTCTAAAATAGCCTTGCCTAAACCTTCTCTATTTTTGTTGGATGGTTGAATATAGACATCGCTTGCGGCTAATAATTGGAGGACGTCATTTCGATAACCGACTAGATGAAAATGAGTGGAGTAGGGGCTGGATTGAATTAATTGTAGATTTTGGGAGGTATCCATTTTTCGACCAATTAATAGAAAATGAATGGGTAAATTAAGTGCTAAATATTGAGCAGCTTGAATTAAATATTTAATGCCTTTCCAAGTTCGATTATTGGCAATACAGGTGACGACAAAAGCGTCTTTTGGAATGCCTAATTCTTGTAAATTCGCTGGTTGAATGCCTTGATACCAAGTCAAATTTTGCCCTTTGTAGAATTGACTCACTTTCTGTTTATGCCAAAATAATTGTTGTTGCAAATAAGTCTGTACGGATTTGGAAACAGCGGTAATGCCATCGACCCTTGGATGCAAATGTTTTAAATAACTATTGGGCGCATACCAAGCACTTCCGCCAATTACCCCTCGATAGGCTAAAACCTTTACGGGCAGCCCAATGGCGGCAAAATTCCCATTGGAAATGGCTTTGCTATTAAATAAATGTAAAATATCGTATTGTCCTTTTTTGAGTGCTTGACGGATAAATAAGATAGCTTTTCGACTAATTTTTTTGGTCGGATGAAAATCAATAATTGGAATGCCTGCTTTTCTGAAATTATCCACAAAAGGAGCATCTGCTTGGGTCATTATGGTTAATTGAAAACCCAATTTTTGTAAGCCAATAAAAATTTCCCCTTCTGGTCGGACAGAATTATAGGCATCTTTATAATTGCTAATAATGAGGATTTTCATAGTTTTTCAGTAGCTTAGGCTTCCAGCCTGAGTAGGAATTTTCGGTAAAGATATTCAAATTTATGGATTACTTATGGGGACTGAAAGTAGAAGTACGTGCATCTGACAACTCGAAATTATCAGATATGTGCATTGGTGTTCTACTCAGGCTGGAAGCCTAAGCTACTTATATGTGGACGCACAATTTCTTTCCAAATCATATAAGCGGCACCATTAATATGCACGCCATCAGCGGTATATGCTGCTTTTAAAAGTCCTGCTTCGTTCAATAATTGTTGATGGATATTGAGGTAAGGTAAACCTTCTTGTTTAGCTAATGCTTGAATAGATTTATTTAAGGAAACAATCGCTTGATTATTAAATATGGTGTTTTTTTTTTTTTTTTTTACAGGCAAAAAACTCTGAATAAATAATTGATTATGAGGTGTTTCAGTGTTAATTTGT
>JBGCFJ010000294.1:0-2278 GCA_045106885.1 Saprospiraceae bacterium | reverse complement strand
ATAAACGATTATTCTCCTCTTTTACGCCCCTTCTCAAGAATCATAAAATATTTTCCTTAGATAGCGTACACCAAAATAATAAAAAATGGCATCTATTTTTTTAAAAACTAACTTTAAATAAAGGCGTTGCTAAAAAATAGGAAAAAAAATTAATTTATTTTCCTAAAAAATTCTTTTCGATACCGTTCCTTTTTTAACTTTGTCCTCACTTAATCTTCTTTTGTTAGATTTACGAATACGTTGACGTAAATATTCATTTATCTTTTGGAAAAGGGCAACTTCATTAATAAAACATATAAGTAAATTTTGTTACTTATATTAAAAATGCTATTATTGCCCGAACAACACAGAAAAAAATTTACCAACCATGAGGTTAATAATTAATTTAGTATTACTAGCTATCGTTGCTGCCCTGATTTATGTCTTAGTAGACAGTATTAGAGAACCTATTGCTTTCAAGAATGAAAGAGATAAGCGAGAAGATGCAGTCGTTGACCGATTAAGAGATCTTCGACGAGGGCAAGAAATTTATCGAACGATTACAGGTGGAGAATTTGCCAGTAATTGGGATGACTTTAAAAACGTATTGAGTACTGGAAAAATTCCTTTCGTTAAAGTAATTGGTGATCCGGATGATCCTGATTTTGTAGGAAATGTTACTTATGACACAACCTATAGCAGTGCAGCAGATTCTATTAAATCATTAGGATGGGACTTAAATGAATTAGTGCAGATTCCTTTTGGTAATGGAAAAACGTTCGATGTCCAGGCAGATACCATTTCTTACCAAAAAACAATTGTAAATGTTGTTGAGGTAGGTGCCAAACGTAGTACATTCATGGGCAAATATGCAGATGTAAAATACAAAAGGTATGATGCGCGCTATGATCCAAATAGCATTATTAAGTTCGGTGATATGAATAAGCCAAATACTTCAGGAAATTGGGAAAGATAAACACCAGCGTTGTCAAAACCTCTTTTTCAAAGAATAATATCAATCAATATAAACTGTCTATCCTGTGTGGGGTAGACAGTTTGTGTTATTGTGTATATAGCCAAAAAGGAGAAGTACTAGTCCTAAAAAAGTTTGACTTGGCGATTCCGCTTGTATTAAATAATGAAGCAATCTTCTCAACCACCTTTCAAGAAATATGGGAAAAAGAGACTATCCTTTCCTATCCATTTCCAACTATTCATATAGCATTTGTCCGTCCTCATTATACAATTATACCTAATAAACTCTATCAGTCAGCCAATAAAGCTTCTTATCTTACTCCGCTAAAAGCCAATGCTGCTATACCTGAATTATACCAAGTAAATGAATTGCCAAGTATTAATGCTAAATTAATTTTTAGTTTACCACAGGCAGCTATTGAATTCTTTGAATCAAAATATACAAAAGGTACAACCTATTATAATAGTTTTACTCCGCTGATAAACGGTATAGCCAAAGAAATGCGCTCCCTTTCTGGCAAGCATATCTGGTTAAATGTCCACGCCAAGTTATTACAAATTATTTTATTTGATGGGCAATCGCTTATTTTTTCCAATCAATTTCCCTTTGAGACGGAAAAAGACTTTCTTTATTATACCCTACTAGTCTACAGTCAGTTTAAATTAAATCCAGAAGAAATCCCACTACATATTAGTGGTCAGTTAGCTAGAGATTCTGTTATTTATGATAATTTATATCGCTATATTCGGAATATTTCTTTTACCAAAATAGCGACTACTTATCAATTAAATAGTCAACTTATCAATCATCCCAATTATTTCTTTTTTGATTTGTTATCAATTGGAGCATAAATATCCTAGAAAAAAAGATAGCATTATTAGAAAAAGTGAGCGTGGTCTACGCTTACTTTTTTAGAAGTGAATTTGAAAAATGGGTTGCTAATCCATTTAGAATCTTGATTTTTAGAACAGATTGATAATCTAATCCTTATTGTAGTTTCCTCACAAAAGTCTCCTTATACCAAAAAGAAAAGGTTACCCGAATGAGTAACCTTTTGCCAACCTTTAGTTTCATACAATACTTCTAAAAAATCTTTATATTAAAATTAGTTTAATTTTAATGGATTGAGTAATTATCTTTTCCCTACAAAATCTAATCTGCTAATCACTCCCTAAAATTAGTCGATAGTATCGAAAAAGTAGGTATAAAAAGTTTTTTATTTCGGTTACTATTTTCCGCAATCGTTTGCGCAAACGATTGTTGTTAGTAACTTTTTTCGTACTTTGTGTTGCAAATCCATAAAATAGTCAATTTTTTAATGAG
>JBGCFJ010000293.1:0-3946 GCA_045106885.1 Saprospiraceae bacterium | reverse complement strand
GGTAACTATTAGCCAGTCAGTCACTTGGTTTTAAAAAAAGCATCGAAGACTTCTATTTCTTTTTTCAATCGGCTATACTGGTAAACTTCCCGATTAATCCGCCTCAATTGGGTTCGCATTGCCCCTTTCAATTTTAGCATTTCCTGATAAGTCTCTTTGATAATTTGAACTCTTCCTTTATCATCCATCGTAAAGGCATCTTCCTCAATGATATTAGATAAGATTTCAAAAATGGAGGTAGCCTCAGCCGAGATAGCTAATAATATTTGCGCATGTTTCCACTTATCTAGAAAATCTAAATCTGGCATTCCATCTTCATCTAAATCCTTTGGGGCATTCAAACCAGTAATGGCATTATCAAAGAGTGTTTTAATATCTTTATGGGTATCTACTATGCGTTCGATATAGCGTAAATTGGTAATGACATGGCTAACAAAAGTTTGCGCTTTTTTGAAAAATTCCTGTGTTTTTTTAAAGGTATTGACTAAAGGTGCAGCGGTTTCTTTGATAAACTGAGAGGCTTGTTGAACGACCGAAGAAGTCTTACTTAACCATCTGCCAAAATAATCCACAACGGGTACTTGGGGATAAATAGGTGGTAAGGCTATAAATTGCAGGAATAGCAATAAGCCGATAATTTTTGTGTACGTTTTCGTCATAGTTTTAAATTGACTTCAAATTAGTTGACCTCAAAAAATGCGGAATAGGTTTTTAATTGCCGCCGCTGCCTTCGATAAGTATAAATCTGCTTATTGATTCTGCGAAGTTGTGCTCTCATGGCTCGTTTAATTAGGAGCATATCTTTATAGATCTTTTCTAAAAATATAATTCGTCCCTTATCATTCATAGTAAAAGCATCATCTTCGATTAGATTCGTAAAAAGTTCAAAAACGGATGCTGCTTCTTTGGTAAAGGCAAGTAGTATTTGGACCTGTTTCCATTTATCCAGAAATTCCAAATCATCAATGCCATCTCCATCTTCGTCAATGGGTTCGTTCAATTTATTAATGGAGCGGGTGTAGAGTTCGATGATGTCTTTTTCCGTTTCTACAATTTCTCGCACCATTCGCATATTCTTCACCGCTTTATTAACGATTGTTTCTGCTTTGCGAAAGAATTCTTGAATGTCTTTTATGTTTTCCTGTAGTGGTCGTTCCTTTTTGAGTAGGAAATTGGTAACGCCTTCAGCTATTGAGACAATTGTGTTACTTGCAGCTAATTCTCCATCTACTACTGCTCCAACTGGAATTTGAGCAAATGAAATAGGCGCAAATAATAAACCTATCATGCAACAGAACCATTTAAGTTTTTTCATAAAACGGATTTAAGACTCTTTACCAAAAAGGCGATTAAAAACTTCCAATTCTCTTTTTTGTCGTTGGAATTTATAAGTGGCTCGATTGGCTCTACGAATGGTGGCTCTCATAGCTCTATAAACACTTCGAGCCTCTTTGAGCGTCTGCTGAATAACCCGAATGCGACCTTCATCATCCATAATACCTTGCCCTTCTGTGTGGGCTAGGTCAAAAGCACCAAATATATTTCTGCTTTCCCAATAGAGTTGTCCTAAAATCCATTGGTACTTCCATTTCTGGAGTACATTTTCTGATTCATTGATTTGCTCAATAGACCGATTAAAAAGTCGATTAATCTTTTTCTCTGTTTCAATAAGGTCATGGGTCATTTTCAAATTCTTGATGACCACATTGACCGTTTCGGATGCCTTTTTGAAAAAGTCTTGGACTTTAGAAACTCGTTCTTTCCAAGGCAAAATTTCTTCTCTAATCGCCTTTGATGCGGTCATCACTACTTTTTGAATACCACCAAGAAGATTGTTTCCCACATCAAAAACAGGAGAGGCTAATTGAGCCTGCATGGTTGGGGCATAACCAGTATTGAAAAAGCATAAGCATCCAAAGAGGATAAGGTGTTTCTTTAATATCGTTTTCTGCATATTTATAAATTGAATTGCTACAGTTTTAAAGAAAGGAATGAGTAAACACAGTCCATTCACATTACATTTTGAGTGAAAATGGTTCGAATACTATCTATACTCACCCTTTGCCAATCACAAAAACTACTCATGATTATGAGCTCTTTGAGAAAAATTCCTCGTAAATCTTAATTTCTTTTTTTAATCTTCGATACTGGTAAACTTCTTTATTAATGCGTCTAAGTTGCGCACGAATAGTCGCTCTAATCCTAGTTGCATCTTTATATGCATCTCTAATTAAGGTTAGTCTTCCCTTGTCATCCATGATAGTGGCATCTTCCTCAATGACGTTTTTGAACAAGTCGAAAACATTAGTTGCCTCTGAAGAAATGGCTAGTAAAATCTGGATATGTTTCCATTTATCTAAGAATTCAAAATCATCTTCACCATTTCCATCAGTATCTCTTGGGCTGCTAATAATTTCAATAGACTGATTTACCAGTTTAGCAATATCCTTTTCGACTTCAATGATTTTTCGAACCATCTGCACATTTTTTACTACACCATTGACAACCATTGATGCTTTAGACATGAACTCCTGTACGTCCTTGATATTTCCAACAAAGGCAGTCACTCTAGTATTAATGGCTTGGGAGGCAAGCTGTACCTCTTCCATTATTTTGCTCCATTTTCGATGCTTTTTATCTTTTACAGGTACTTGGCTGAATGCTAGATTGACCGAAAAGCAAAAAATCGCTAAGCAAAGTATTTTTTTTGTTATACACATAGACTTTTTTTAAGCTAAAGCTGAAAATTGCATTAAACTGATTACTGTCCCTAATCCAGCTAAAACCAAAGCAGTAATCAACCGACTTTTGGAATGTTGATGTTTGACAGAGACTATTAAACCGACACCTATTATAATAAGGGTAATAAATCCAAGTAGCATTGCTAATATTCCAAGAATGGGAATGAAGGAAAATAGTAAAGTCATGATTCCTAAGATGACTCCAGCTGTACCCAATCCTTTGGACAGCGATTGATATTTTTTAGAAGTAATAATAGATTCCATAATAATCTGTTTTTTAGATATTTTGATAATTAACCAGCACTAGATTCAAGCCCCTTGAAGACAATGGCCTTATAATTTCGGTCCTCCGCACCAAGGGCATATTGAACTTGTTCTTTGATGTAGCGAATGAATTCTTCTTGGTCTTGTTCCTTCACGGATGGATTTTCCCCACGAAGTACCTGATGGACTCGAATAATACCAATACCGACAACTGCTAAATCCATTTTGATTTTACAGTTTTCAATCTGCCGAATAAAAAACTGCTTATGCTCTCCCACATTAAAAACCGTTTCGAGTTCTTTCTCAAAATCAAGTTGGTCAACTGGCTTGACTGCTCCAAGTAATTCTTGGCGAACTTCTTCTTCCGTTTTGGTTAGTTCGACTTTAGCCTCCTCCATTTTTTCATAACTAGATTCATAAGTATTGAAACTAGCCTCTTTTTTAAGTTTATCAAGATTGGCTCTTAGTGCATCTATGCCACCATCATTATGTGTATCATTAACTGCCGTACTTAGGGGGCTTGTATTTTGTCGCTCCGTTTTAGGTAGGACAAAAAGCATAAGAAGAATGAATCCACCAAAGCCTATCAGAAATAGTTTTTGTCGGGACATAAAAGCATCCCTTAATTTGTTATAATTCAATTTTATCATAATCAAAAATTAAAGTTTGAGGTAGGTTTATGTATATATATTAGCAAGCTAGTTACCATTCTTTAAGTCCAAATATTTAATAATTCCATACTCTAAATCACCACTTTTATCAGCGATTTCATCAATCATTATAGAATCAGCTGCCTCGGTAGTGTACATTGCTACCTCTTCAGGTGGTACTAAAACGGAGTAAACTTTACCCACTTGTCCTAATCGAATATAGTCATCTTTAGAGCGTTCGCCAGCTAAAGGAATCTTGTTGATACTCATCACTTTTTTAGTCTCGCTTTC
>JBGCFJ010000292.1:0-2994 GCA_045106885.1 Saprospiraceae bacterium | reverse complement strand
TTACATTCTTAGGGTAGCTTATTTTGTATCTAGTTTTAGTTTTGAAAACAGGAGTTATGTTGATATAATGACTGTTTTCAAAGCTGAAAATAGGTGCAAAAGAAGCAGCCTAAAGTGTAAAGTTATTTTTGGAGCGTTCCTTGGACATCTGGACGAGATTATTTTGGTTCTAGTTTTTCTTTAAAAGAAGGAATATTGTTAATACTATGACTGATTTTAAAGTGAAAATAGGAGCAAAAGAAACCGTCCTAGATGTTCAAGTTATTGTTTTGTCGTTACTTAACTGCGAAGGTAGGGGGATTTGAAGTTAAAATCTATTTTAGATATGAATTTTTTTAAATTAACTTTCTTCATAGCTTGCTCCGATTCAAGCGGAGGGTTTATTTTTATCACGGATGAAGGGCATCACGGATGAAAGGCATCACAGATGTAACACAGCTCTCTGAGTTGTGAAAATGCATTTATCCGTGATGCCAGTATCTGTGATGCACTTCATCCGTAATCAGTAGACAAGTTTTTGATAGAAAATCACCAAAAAATCGTTTTAATTCCATTAAATTCGTGTCTTAAAAAATAGCTATGAAATATTTCCTGCTAATCCTTTTTTCAGTATTTCTTTTTTTACCATTGACTTGGGCACAAGAAAACCACGAAAACCACCAAATATTTGGGGTCAATAAATTAGCGCCACACGCCGAAGTGTTTCCTTTTACGAATGAAGTAACCGCTATTCAAGGAGATAAAACGAGTTCCAAATGGTACCAATCCTTAAATGGTTTATGGAAATTTAACTGGGTGAAAAAGCCAGCCGATAAGCCTGAAAATTTTCAATTGGAAGATTATGACGATAGTGATTGGACCTATTTTCCTGTGCCTGCCAATTGGGAAGTGCATGGTTACGATTACCCGATTTATTTAGATGAAAAATATCCTTTTACGACCCAATGGCCGAATGTATCTAAGGCGTATAATCCAGTAGGGTCTTATCGACGAACCATTGATATTCCCAAAAATTGGTTGGAACGAGACGTTATTTTATATTTTGGTGCAGTTAAATCAGCTTTATATGTATGGGTAAATGGACAAGAAGTAGGCTATTCCCAAGGTTCTAAAACGCCTGCGGAGTTTAATATCACCCCTTATTTACGAGCTGGAAAAAATACCGTAGCCATTCAAATTTATCGCTGGAGTGATGCTAGTTATATTGAAAGTCAGGATATGTTGCGCTTGTCTGGAATTGAACGAGAAGTCTATGTTTATGCGCAACCGAAAGTAGGGATTCAAGATTTTTTTGTCAAAAATGGATTAACGAATAATTATAAAGACGGACAATTAAATACGACTATTGTTTTAAAAAATGGCTATAAAAAACAGCGCAAAAAACTAAAAATTGAGGCGACAGTATTGGATGTTGAAAACGCTTATCGACCTGTTTATCAGTTAACTAAAAAGCTAAAAATAGGAGGGGATAAAGAACAAACAGTTAGTTTTGGAGGAATCATTCCTAACATAAAAGCATGGACAGCGGAAACGCCAAATTTATATCAATTGGTGCTAAAAATAACCGATGCTAAAACCAAGGAAGTGATTGAAGTAATTAGTGATAAAATTGGTTTTAGAACAGTGGAAATTGCCAATAGTCAGTTATTAGTCAATGGACAGCCGATTTATATCCGAGGCGTTGACCGACATGAAACGCACCCGCATACAGGACATGT
The DNA here is from genome assembly GCA_045106885.1 of Saprospiraceae bacterium. Classification (GTDB taxonomy): domain Bacteria; phylum Bacteroidota; class Bacteroidia; order Chitinophagales; family Saprospiraceae; genus JAFMDF01. Next base: position 1,276 of record JBGCFJ010000292.1, on the reverse strand, counting down.
CATTACCAAAGAATTGATGGTAAAAGACATCCAATTAATGAAGCAACATAACATCAATGCGGTGAGAAGTAGCCATTATCCAAATCATCCTGAGTGGTATGACCTTTGTGACGAATACGGCTTGTATGTGGTTGATGAAGCGAATATCGAAAGTCACCCCTTGGCGAATGCAGAAGACACGCAAATTGGCAACGAAATGTCTTGGTTGCCCGCCCATTTAGACCGTACCCAACGAATGTTTCATCGAGATAAAAACCATCCGTCCATCATTATTTGGTCATTGGGAAATGAAGCAGGTCATGGGGAGATTTTTAACCAAACTTACCAATATCTAAAAACAGCAGATGGTACTCGACCTGTGCAATATGAACCTGCGGAAGAAGCCACTTACACGGATATTTTTTGCCCCATGTATCCTCCGATTGAGAAATTGGTCAAGTATGCCAATTCCAATCCAAGCAGACCAGCAATTATGATTGAGTATTGTCATGCAATGGGCAATAGTGTGGGGAATTTGCAAGATTATTGGGATGTCATCGAAGAATATCCTGTTTTGCAAGGCGGTTTTATCTGGGATTGGGTAGACCAATCCTTGGAATATACCAATGAAAAAGGCGTGAATTTTTTAGCTTATGGGCATGATTATCATCCAGATTTACCGACCGATGGTAATTTTTTAAATAATGGTTTGGTAAGTCCTTTTCGAGAACCGCATCCACATTTATACGAGGTAAAAAAAGTATATGAGCCTGTGAAATTTAGATTAGTGGATGTAAGTAATGGGTTAATAGAAATTTATAATAAAAACTTTTTCAAGGATATTTCTGAGTTGACTATTCGATGGGTACTGACAGCAGATGGTGTGGAAATAGCTCAAGGAGATTTAGGTACGAAGACGATTGAACCGCAAGATAGGCAGTATGTATTGGTTGATTTGGAAGACCTTAAATTGGATGGAAATAAAGAATATTTTTTAAAAATTAGTGCTATTACCAATCAAGAATTACCGTTACTTTCAGTTGGGCATGAAGTGGCTTGGGAACAATTTGAAATTCCCGTTGATAAAAGACCTGCTCAATCGGAATCAATAATGGTTGAGCCACCCTTAAAAATGAGGAAATTACCCAATGATATTATTCAAATTACAGGGAAAGATTTTGTAGCCAAAATAGATGGAAAAACGAATGAGTTGGTTTATTATGCTTACAAAAATAAGCCATTGATTACGAGTGCGCCCAAGCCTAATTTTTGGCGACCACCGACAGATAATGACCTC
>JBGCFJ010000291.1:0-4234 GCA_045106885.1 Saprospiraceae bacterium | reverse complement strand
ACTCCCTGGTGTTTTAGCATCTATGAAGGCTGCTTTACAAGGGATTAAGTCTTTATATCTGATTAATCTATCTTTTAATGTTGTCATTATTTGTGCTTTATTCGTGGCAAAACTCAGAGAGTTGTGTTACTTTTTTATTGCTTTTTTGAGTAAATCAAATACATCTACGCCCAACTGTTCCATCACATCAACTATATCTATAAAAACCCAATTTTCCTTTAATTTATCGCCTTCTCTTCGCCAGTAATCTACGACTCTTAAGGTGATTTTCTTGCCCGTTGCTTTTAAACCTAACCAGCCGTCACCATTATGCGTGCCATACATAGCAGGGAAACCAAAATCACAAGAATAATTTCCATCTCCGATTTGGGCAAAGAATTCTTTCCCTTTCTTCGGTGTGATGCCTCTATCTGGGAAACCCACTAAAAAAGGAAGTTGATGATTGTCTTGAAAGCCTTTTAATCCACGAGTTGTGCCAATGCCAGAAGGACCGTACCACATCATATCTTTTTCGTCCCAAAATCTTTCTTGTGCCATAGAATCCAAGGTTTTACCATCGTATTCCCCTAATCCATCTAGCATCGCATTGGTTAAATCGATACTCTTTTGACCTTCTGCTTTATCCGTTTGATAAGTAACAATACCGTCTCCTGTCATTGGCGCAGGGGGTATCCAATCAATGCCTTTATTGGGAATAAAATTGAATCCTGCTTGACGCATGACATCAATCATATCAAAGAAATACCAAACTTTGGCAATTTTTCCTTTTTTGATTAAATAAGTAACTGAATATCTTAACCAAGTTGGTTGATTCGTCGCAGGTATGCCTAACCAATCCTTTTTGAAGGTGCCGATTAAATTCCCTGTTGCACTTACGTAATCACGTCCTTCGTATTTTCCGCCAATAAGGATATAAGGTTGATTTTCTATATCAGGAAAAGACTGTAATAGCGGTTGCCAGAAGTCTTCTGTAAATCCTTTTATTCCTTTAATCTCTCCTTCAAAAGGCTTAGTGATTTCTAAGCGGACATTTTTGGAAAGGTATTTTTGTAGAACTTGCTTTGTCTCTGTTTTGGAAGTTATCGCTCCATCCATTTCTTTCATAAAAGAATGAATGAATTGTTTGTTGTGCATGTCGTTATCCTCTACACCATTTAAACTCGTTGCTGAAGTAGGTTTTTCGACTTTATGAATTTGACAAAGCGCATCAAATCCATCAAAAATCATCCATTCTTCGGCAATTTTTCCATCTTTGATGATGTAATGACTGATACCTGGAATGCTCAATTCTTGATTACTTGCAGGACTGAAAAATCCATCTCCTGAATGGGTGCCCATAATTCTCCATCGAGCAGCTACTTCTATACCATCTTCTAGTTGATTAGTGCTAACTCTTTCAATTTGTACATTGGCATTTGGAAAAGATGCAAACAATTCTTTTAGATAGTTACCAATTCTTCGTGGACCAATTAGGTCAGTATCACAAATAGCATGAACATTGGCTAAACGATGATAATATTGGTCTAAGGCCTCAAAGTTTTGGCTAGCCCAAACATCATTAAATAGAGAAAGGATTAAGTCAGACGGCTTGGAAAAGTCATAAGGCACTCCATTTTTACGAATGCTGTTTTTGGTTATACTCCTATTATATTTTTGAATGTCTGATGCTGCATACCGTTGGTCTTTTTTTGCCATTTTAATTTGGTCGAAGCCTAATTGTTGAATCAAATAAAGATTGTCTCGAACCAACCACTCTTCAATTATTTTATTTTCGGTAACTAAACAATCTGCAATGGTTCTAAAAAATACTTTTTTACCTGTTGCTGGACCGTATTCTGTCGCTCCTGTATTAGTAGCCGTTGAGCCGATTCGATGAGAAGAGTAAAAGTGATTATCGTCAATTTTTGACCAAATAACTGCCTCTCCACCCATTTTTCGGTCAGGAAAAGAGTGTAAGGTATTTATGGTGCCATTGACAACAGGTGCTACTCCGTGAATTATGCGAGCACCAACATGTAAGGGAATGTCCTCATAATAGGTATCATAAATCACCCAAATTGCTCTTTTCTCCCAAATCTCTTCGGTGATTTTCAGAATGTAATCCACGATATTGATGTACTTTTCATCAAACCCTGGTAATTCCTGCTTTTCTCCGTCAATTTTATATATCTGTGTTTCTTGAAAAATCATGTATTGATAATGATAAATGATGAATGATAAATGATGAATTGGGGCTCAGTTCATTATTCACCGTTCATAGATGTTTTAAGTTCACTTGCCAATTTTCTAGCATACTCATTTAGCATCATGCTGTCTGATTTTAAGGCAATAAATCGGTAGCCTTTTGCTTGTTGGACTTTGGCCATCTCCACGGATGGACACCAAATACCCGGAATTATTTTATGTTTTTGACAACTAGCTAAAATCTTGTCAATAGCATCGTCAAATAGGGTAGAGGTGTTACCATGTCCAGCCTTTCCCGTTAAGGACAATTTTAAATCACCAGAACCTACAAAGATGCCATCTAATCCTTCGACAGAACATATGGAATCTATGTTTTCTACGGCCTCTTTGGTTTCTATCATTGCTAGTACTAAGGTTTCTTCATTGGCATGATTGCCGTAGTCTAAACCTGCATATATTCTTTGTCTTGTTGGCCCAAAACTTCTATAACCCATTGGTGGGTATAAGCAGGCGCCTACAAATTTTTCACATTCGGCTTTTGTGTTTATCATCGGACAAATAATACCATAAGCACCACTGTCTAATAAGCGCATAATTGGGCCTGGTTCATTCCAGTTACACCTAGCTAAAGGAACAGTATCCGTGGTAGAAATAGCTTGCATCATTTGCATAGCTGTTTCCATATTGTGCAAACCATGTTGCATATCGACCGTAACTGCATCCCATCCTGCATTAGCCATTAATTCGGCAGACCAAGTGTTCGGAATGTGTAACCAACCTGTAGTGACCGTGCCACCTTGGGCTAATATTTCTTTTAGTTTATTTTTACGCATACCTATTATTTCGTAGCTTAGACCTCTGGTCTGAGTAGAGGTAGTTTGTACATTCTTATTTAAGTAATCATGAAAAAATAAATAGAAAGTTTATGCTACTCTACATTTTGCCACCATTCTTTGATGATTCGATTGACCACTTCTGGCTGTTCCATCGTACTTAAGTGACCGCAATTCTCAATAATTTTTAAAGTACTATTAGGAATTAATTCGGCTATTTCTTTATGTATTACTGGCGTACAGACGGTATCTTGCCTGCCAGTCATTACTAGCGTTGGACACTTAATATTCGGTAAATCTTTAGTACTATCTGGTCGATGAAGTTGTGCTTTTATTTGTTTGATAAAAGCTTTCTTTCCTGTATTTAATGCCATTTTTAATACGGCATTTCTCATTTTTGGTTGTTTGGCGTGTTCAGGGTGTAACATGGCATCTTTTAAAAAATCTGTAGTTATTTCCCTAAATTCACCCAGTTCTGACATACCAACAAAACGCTGTTGATTGGCGCGAGTAGTTGGGGACGGTTCTTTGTGATTAGTATTTAGCAAAATGAGTCTATCAATTCTTTCGGGAGCTTGTCTCCACATTTCAAAGGCAATAATACCTCCATAAGAAAGTCCTAGAATAGCAAAATTACCAGAAATATCCTTTAAAATATTGGCAGCTACTTCTGCTAAATTATCTGAACTGCTATGATTGGCAACGCTGCAAATAGCTATCTCTTTTAAACCTGTCATTTGATTCAAGAAAAGGTTGGCATCGCAGAGCGTGCCTGGAATCATGACTAGTGGTTTTCTCATTTTATAGGTCTCTTTTCTTGTGGAAACAAAAAGGAAACTTCCTAAATTTTAGTTTAGAAAGCTCCTTTAGGTTTTGCTTAATAATTTAGCTTATGATATTCGTATGAAAAACCTTTTATTGATACCAATGTTTAGCTAAAATATTATCTCCTCCAATACTGGAAGACGCCGCTTGGTAATTAGACGAATTGACAGATTGCTCTAAACTAGGGTAAAATACTCTAGTTGGAACAGCACCATTGGTTACCGTTGTAGCTAATGGACCTGGTACTAAATTAGGAAGCCCTGTTCTTTTATGATTTCCCCACATTTCTAAGGTATTATTCATGAACATGGCAATCCATTTTTGTTCTATTAAACGTTCCATAGAATCATCCCAAACAACATCTCCTCTCGAAAGAAAATCTGCTGGCATAG
>JBGCFJ010000290.1:0-9589 GCA_045106885.1 Saprospiraceae bacterium | reverse complement strand
CTAATCATACCGAAATAACCCAAGTGAAGTAATTACGACTCAATCAGGATTAATACAGAGAGATGGAGACGTGGTAACTGCAACTGGTGATTCAGTGATGGTTTTTGAAAATGTACCTGTTGATGATTATTATGTGTCGATTAAACATAGAAATCACTTGGCAATGTATTCTTTATATGTTCAACGATTTGGGCCAGCTGTCGTTCCTTTCGTAGACTTTACCAATCGCTTTACCCCTGTTATGGGAGATGTGGCTGGTGTTGAGGTTGGAGATAAAAGGGCGATGTGGTCAGGAGATATTAGTGGAGATGCCAAAATTATTTTCCAAGGGCCTCAAAATGATATTTTCAATATGTTCATCCATATTATTACGGATGAAATAAATTCAGAATTTTTAACCAACTTTATTGGAAGAGGCTATACGCAAAAAGATTTTAATCTAGATGGAAAAGTTATCTACCAAGGCCCAGGTAATGATCGGTCTCCTTTATTATATCATACCGTTTTAGAGCATCCTGAGAATGGTAGTCATATCTCGAATTTTGTCGTACAAACAGGGGTGCAAAAAGATAGTATTATCATCGAACCAAGTTGGACGGCTGTAGATGAATGTGCTGAGGATTATACAAAAAATGGTTGTGACTTTGATGGGGATGGATTAGTGAATGAAGCGGATTTTGATAGTGATGCAGATGGTGTGCCAGATTCCTTAGATGTTGACATCTTTGATAAGAATAGTGATTTATCTAAATTTTAACTCAATTGATTGAACTTTAGATAAATGATAAAAACAAACAAACAAACTATGAAAAATACATTTTACAAAAGTAATTTGTTAAGCAATGTTCTGTCTAAATACAATCTTTGCTTATTGTTGTTCTTTGGCTTTTTAGGAAATAATACCCTCCACGCCCAAGATTGTTCCAATATTCAGTTTTCCGAAAATAATAGTCAACTGATTATTGATGGATTAATAGCGCCGATTGTCATTGTGGATGTGTATGACCCTGATTGGAATCCCATTTTTGATTGTGGAGTTACCAATTGTGGCCCTCAAATACTAGTACCTAATCTAAGCAATGGCGAACATCATATTATTATTAAATTATTTACAGCCAATTGGAGCAAAATATGTGAACGAACTGATGATTTTACCATTACTGGAGTCATTAGTGGCAATCAAGCAGATTTAACCGTTTCCAATTTCCAAAATTTACCGAGTACTGCTAAAATTGGGGAAGTTAAAACCTTCAATTTTGACTTGAATAACTTTGGTAATGGAACAGCTAATGGCGCTTACCAAGTAGATGTTTATTTATCTGCTAACCAAGATTTAAATATTAACCAATATACACCTGGTACTCCTTTTGTCAAGGTAGGAGCAGTCAATACAGGCAATACGCCGATTGGAACAATTCAGGATGTGGTGGGTGCTTGTAATGTGCCTAGTGGTACCGCTTTAGGCCCTTATTATTTGGTGTTAATTGCGGATGGTGCGGAAGTAATAGCAGAATCTAATGAAAGTAATAATGTGTTGGTTAGTAACCAAATTCTTACAATATCAGGAGAAGGAAATACAGGTGGAGGTAATACCCTTCAATGTGGAGAAATTACCATCAACTATGGCAATGGCAGCATCGAAATGACTGGGAATAGTAGCAGTAATTATTTCTTTAAAATTCACGATTTAAATGCGAACTGGGCAGAAGTTTTTTCTTGTGCTTACCAATGTGGGAGTAGTCAAACTGCCACGGGGTTAGCTAATGGAGATTATTTAGTAAGAGCCTATAATTCATCTTGGGGACAGATTTGTGAACAAGAAATTAATTTGACGGAGGGCGGTGGATCTAGTGGAGAAGGATGCGGTAGTTTTGAAGATAAATTTACTTATCAAGCTACTTCCTATACAGAGACGGCTTCTTTTACAGAGGATGCTGGTGGTTATGATGCCTGCTTTAGACTAAGAGAAGGCCGTTTTACTAAAATTAGGTATTACTTTGATGGTGAAAAATTAAATACCAATTTCGTTTCTATTGAGGAACCTTCTGGTACTTTTACTTACACTGGAAAGGATTATTATTATACTTATAGTCGACAAAATAAATTGGTTACATTGAGTAAAAAGGATTTATCTGGTAATCCTATTTGGTCAAGAAATTATACCCTGAATAATTCAGATAATGTTGGTTCGACAGCGCCTTTTAGTTTCAAAGAAATGGATAATAGTTTAGTGTTGATTGCTCGATATAGCCTTTTTCAAAGTTTAAGTCGGCGTCAGACGATTATTAAAACGGATTTAAGTGGTAATGAGATTTGGCAGCAAGCAATACCAATTGTCGAAGATGCACTAGAGTTTTATAGAATCGATGGCGAAGCTCAAGATGGTGGCTACTATTTAAGCAAACGTTATCGAACTAACTTTATTGAACTCGTCAAACTAAGAGAGAATGGAACGGTTCAATGGACAAAAACACTCACAAATATATACCAACTGGATGATGTATTGTTTGTAGATAAATCGACTGACGGAACGGCAGCTTATTATTATTACTTACGCCCGTATGAAGTTCCAGTATCTTTGATTAAAATTAATAGCAGTAATGGTAGTACCCTTTGGGATAAAACATTACCTGACCTTTTTTCTCCTAATAAAAATATCCGAACCTCTTTTAGAAGAGGAGCGGTCTTGACAAGTGATGGAGGTATTGTTGCCAGTTATTATTACAATAGTGCTGGAACTTCGGGAGGGGCAGAATATGGTAAATTAGATGCTGATGGTAATTTCCTATGGCGACAAGAAGTGGCAGATTCTAGAAATCAAGCTTACACCCCAATTTTAGGTACTACTGATGGGGGTGTGATTTTTTGGGATAGGTTAGTTAATGTCATGCTTGGTGTAGCTAAAGTTACAGCAGATGGTACTTTTGACCCTACTTGTTCAGGTAACACAATGGGAGGAAACACGATTCAATGTGGAGAAATAACTATTAATTACGAAGGAGCTACCATCAATATGCAAGGGCAAAGTGGCAATAATTATTTCTTTAAAATTTACGATTTAGCAGATAATTGGAATGAAGTCTTTAGTTGTTCCTATAATTGTGGCAGTTCTCAAACGGCTACGATTAACCGTAATGGCGCTTATCTGGTAAGGGGGTATAATGATAGTTGGGAGCAAATTTGTGAACAGGAAATCCGATTAGATGATGCAGGGCAAAGAAGCAGTCGAGTAGTTCGTACTTTTTCAGTTTTTCCCAATCCTGCTCAAGAAGTAATTGCCATTGATTTGAACGAATATGCTGGTGGGCAAGCTGCCATTTCTATCAGTAATATGTATGGTCAAATCGTACAGCAAAAACAGATAATGGATATTCCTTTTGAAGCGATAAAATTCCCCTTAGATAATTTTGTTAATGGCTTTTATTTTATAAATATTAAACTGGAAAATAAGCGATTGCGGAGTGAGAAATTTTTAGTGAAACGCTTGTATTAACCGCTAGCAAATTTGTGGTGTAAGCTAAGTGTTTAATACACTTGCTTACACCCAAACAAAATGACTTAGTATCACAAATTTTGGACATTGATTCTTTAGCGTGTTTAGAAATTACTTTAAAACGGCATCACCCCTTCCTTCTCTGGCGCAACATCCAATTCTGCTGTTGATTTATTCGGATTCTTCCCAAGTAATTCAAAACCCAAGACTCTAATTTCAGTTACATATCTTTTAATGCCATTTTTATCATCATAAGAGCGATGAGTCAACTTCCCTTGAATAGCCACTTCTCTACCTTTTAATAAAAATTTCTCCATGTTATCAGCCATCTTATCCCAACCAGTAATTTTATGCCAAGTGGTTTGATTAACATATTCGCCTTCTGCATTTTTATAGGTTTCTTTTGTAGCAATACTTGTATTTGCAACAACTGCTCCTTTTGGCAACTTCTTTACTTCTGCGTCTTTACCAATGTGCCCAATTAACTGTACTGAATTTCTTAAATTATTCATATCGAAATCATTTTTTAAAGACCAAAAGGTTTTGTTTTTTCCTTTCAATCTAGTTGAATAAATTATCCAAGTCTTTGATTTACTGTATTGAATTAGAAGTTCTAAAACTAACTCGCAACCCGTAACTCGCAACTCGAATTTTGTTGATGATGCAAAGTTATGGGCACTTGCAAGTGCTAGTCGTATAATTTACGTTTACTTACGTTTGTAAACGTTTGTAATCGTTTGTAAACGTTTACAAACGGCTACAAAAAATATAAACATTTAATTATCAGTATAATATACATTTAAGTAGCTTTTTGGTTATTTTTAGATTTTTATTAAAAAAGTCAAAAAAAATTTAAAAAATCAGTAAATTCAGTCTAAGTGAACTATTTTAGACGTAAAATCAGTTGCTATATTAACCTTCTAAAGAACCTAATTTTCTATTAATTGAACCACTATGATTATTCAAAAAGCCCAACAAAAAGACTTAGCCGAAACACTAGCTTTACAAAAAGATTGCTATTTGCAAGAAGCAGCCATCTATGATGATTATGCCCTTCCTCCTTTATTACAAACCATCACCTCTATTGAAAAAGATTTTAAACAGCAAGCCTTTTTAAAAGTGGTCAGTAATGAGCAAATTATTGGTTCTGTTCGAGCTTATATGGAAGCGGGCATTTGTAGTTGGAAAGATGGCTGTTGGGGAAGTGAATGGCAGCAAAACGAATTAACTTGAAGTATTCCCTGACAATAATATATCCATACAGCAATAAAACAATACATCAATTTCTAAAAAATATCTATGAATAAAAGAATCGCAATCGTCACAGGTGTCAGCCGTTTAAAAGGAATAGGCAGAGCAATTTGTTTAGCCTTAGCCAAAAAAGAGATTGATATTTTCTTTACTTATTGGACGCTTTATGATAACGAAATGCCTTGGAAAGTGAAGGCATCCGAACCTGAAACGATTCAAGCAGAAATTAAAGCATTAGGTGTTCGTTGCGAAAAATTAGAACTAGATTTAGCCCAACCTACTGCTATCCAACAATTATTTCAAGCAGTCAATCAAACGTTAGGTAGTCCTTCTATTTTGGTAAATAATGCGACTTATAGTACTCAAACAAGCGTGGACAACATTACAGGCGAAGAACTGGACAAACATTATGCCGTCAATCTGCGAGCGACTACTTTATTATGTGTTGAATTTGTTCGTCGATTTCAAGAAGGACTGCAAGGTCGTATTATTAATATATCTTCTGGTCAATCTTTAGGACCGATGAGTGGAGAAATCGCCTATGCGATTACGAAAGGAGCAATTGAAACGTTGACTTATACCTTGCATCAAAAAATAGCCACTAAAGGAATTACGATTAATTCAGTCAATCCTGGCCCTACTGATACTGGTTGGATGGATGCCGAATTGAATCAGATTTTGCTAAAACAATTTCCGACCAAGCGAATTGGGATGCCTAAAGATGTCGCTAAATTAATAGCGTTTTTAGCTAGTGAAGAAGCGGAGTGGATTACGGGGCAAATTATTCATTCAGAGGGTGGATTCATTCGTTGACAATATACTTCAATTCATTAAAATAAGACTTATGATTCAAACTAAATACGATACCATTATCTGGGATTGGAATGGTACTTTATTGAACGATGTTGACTTATGTTTAAGCATTGCCAATAAAATGTTAGCCAATCATCAGCCCAACCCTTTGGATTTGGCAAGTTATCGAAATGCCTTTGGTTTTCCTATTACAGCGTATTATGAAAAAATAGGCATTGATTTAGAAAAGGAATCTTTTGAAGCCTTGACGGAGAAATTTTTAAGGAATTTTAATCAGGGTCTTAAAAACTGCAATTTACACGAAAATGTATTGCCCATTTTGAAGCAATTTAGTTTTTCACCTGGACTTAAAATAATACCTTCAATAATTTCAGTATCTGGATTTGTTAATGCAATCAAATATCTAACATCAAAAGTAGTGATATTCAATTCTTTATTAATGATTTCTTCTGTTTCTGGAGTAAATTTACCTAAATCTACGGTCTGTGTATCCTGTACTTTAACTTCTAACAATTGATTAGGAATATCTGGAAAAGCACCATGTAATAAATCCTTCTGTGAGTTAGTATACCCAAGTAATGCTAAAACTTTTCTCTCCAATGCTTGCCCTCTTTTTTTAGTGGAATCCGCAGCAAGTTTAGTTTTAGCACAGAGCAAACATAGCTTTAAAATTAGTTGAACTACCTCATCTAGTACGTGAAACTTTATGAACTATGTTTAAATACTATTGTGACTATGTGTTAACCAACCTTGTACTATTTCTTCCAAAAAATCAGATTTCCTTCAAAAAGTAGCTATCATTTCCTCCTAAACATTCCTTACCTTTACGGCTTTATTTTTTCTTAGATAAAACCAGTTCTACCATGCAATTCTTGAAAGCCCTACCACTTTATCTTTTAATCACCTTTCTTTTCCCCTTAGCATTATTGGGACAAGTAGGTATTGATAATGCAGAACGCCCCACCACCAACGCAGTTTCCATTTCCGAAAAACCTGTCATAGATGGTGAAGTCTTAACCGACCCTGTCTGGTTAAAGGTAAATACAGTTGGTGACTTATCGCAAAATCAACCCAATTGGGGCGAACCCGCTTCTGAAAAAACAGATATTCGGATAGCTTATGATGCGACCACTTTTTATGTATCGGTTGTTTGTTATGATGCAACACCCGAAGCGTTGGTTGTTTCGGATGCTCGTCGAGATGCTGATTTATCAGGAACGGATGCCTTTTTGTTTATTTTGGATACTTATAAAGATAGTCAAAATGGATTTGTATTTGGTACGAATTCGGTAGGGATTGAATACGATGCGCAGGTAGATAATGAAGGACAAGGAAACTTTAATAATAATCGACAGCAAGGCGGTGTAATTGGTGGATTTAATTTAAACTGGGATGCTTCTTGGGAGGTTAAAACCAAAGTAGGAGAATTTGGTTGGAGTGCAGAATTTGCGATTCCATTTAGAACTTTGCGGTTTAAATCTGGAGATAACACCACTTGGGGACTTAATTTTAGACGGAATATTCGGAAGACCAATGAGATTGCTTTTTGGTCGCAATTGCCACTTGGTTTGGATATGAAACGTTTGTCTTTGGCAGGTACATTGACTGGGTTAAATATCAAAAATCCAGGTAATTTAAAAGTGATTCCTTATGCTTTAGGTCGAGTAGATAGGGATTTCACCGATACGGACGGGAAGACAGAAACAAATGGTGAAATTGGGGTAGATGTGAAATATAGTGTCACGCCAAGTATGACTTTGGATTTGACTTATAATACAGATTTTGCACAGGTAGAGGTCGATGACCAACAAGTTAATTTAGACCGATTTAATTTGTTCTTTCCAGAAAAGCGACCTTTTTTCCTTGAAAATGCAGGTTTGTTTACCGTAGGTGCGCCAGGGGAAGTTGATTTGTTTTTTAGTCGTCGAATTGGGATTGCAGACGGTGGTGTTCAAACACCTATTATTGGAGGGGCTAGACTTTCAGGAAAAATTAGTAATAAAACCAACATTGGTTTTTTAAATATGCTGACGGATGATGTGGAATCATTAGGCATCAGCAAAAATAATTTTACGGTAGCCAGAATCAATCACCAAGAAGGTCGTTCCGCAATTGGTGGTTTATTTGTCAATCGACAAGGGGTTGGAGATGACTTAGATGATGATTATAATCGAACCTATGCAGTAGATGGTCGTTTAGGATTGGGTAAAAAAGCGCAATTATCTGGTTATTTTAGTAAAACAAGTACGCCTGGAATGGAGGACAAAGACCATTCTTTTCAGTTAAGGTCTGACTATAATTGGAATGGCTGGCGAATGTTTGCTGGCTATACAGAAGTAGCCGAAAATTTTAATCCAGAAGTTGGTTTTTTGGGTAGAGAAGGTGGTTTTAAAAAAGTAGAAGCTTTGCTTTTTTATACTTTACGTCCTAAAAATGAGGTATCTAGATTCTTAGAAAATCGACCGCATATTTCTTATAGAGGTTACTGGGATGCAGAAAACAGACAACAAACAGGTTTTTTACATATTGACAATCATTGGGTTTGGAAAAATGCTTTTGAAGTACATACAGGGGTCAATTTTACGACCCAAGGTGTTTATGAATCGTTCGAGATTTCAGATGGTATTACGGTACCGGTAGGAAATTATGACCATGCAGAATCTCAAATTGTATTTATCACCAATCCAAGTAAACCTGTTTCCATTAGTACTCGACACGTGAATGGTGGATTTTTTGGAGGTACTCGATTTGCCAATAGTGCATCCGTTCGGTTAATCTTAGGTGATAAATTTAATGCAGAATTTGGTCTTCAACATAATGATATTCGATTACCTGAAGGCGATTTTACCGCAGATGTTTTTAGAAGTAAACTAGCTTATTCTTTTACGCCTAATATTTTTGTACAAAGTCTGATTCAATTTAATTCTGTTGCGGATATTTGGTCGGCTAATATTCGATTTGGTTGGTTGCAGCAAGCAAATACAGGGTTATTTTTAGTTTATAATGAAAATCGTGGACAGGTTTCTGATTTAGTGAGTGGCCCTTTAAATCGTAGTTTTATTGTGAAGTATAGTCGGGTTTTTGACGTTTTGAGATAAGCTATTATCTTATTGACGAATATAGTTAAGTTAGACAATAATAGATTTTTTCACCACAGAGTAACAGAGAACATGGAGAACACAGAGTTTTCTTTGACGAGTATAGTTTTGTAAATATTATTAATGAAGTATGAAATTCCTACAGTAACCAAAATAGAAGGCGGACGAAGAATTGCGATTGGAGATATACATGGATGTTTAAAAACTTTTAAGGCATTAATTACCACTATCAATCCTACAAAAAACGACCAAATTTTCATTTTAGGGGATATAATCGACAAAGGAAAACATAGCAAAGAAGTAATAGATGTTATCATGGACTTCCAAACAGTAGGCTATTCTTTTCATGTGGTCCGAGGCAATCATGAACAAGCTTTTTTAAGCGCCTACCAATGTGGATTTGAATTCTTTGTCACCTATTTAGACCAAAATCAAACGGATGATTTTTTAGACGATTTAGAAAAATATTTAACCTTTTTTAGTGAATTGCCTTATTGTTTGGATTTAGAAGATTGGCTAGTTTGTCATGCCCCTTTTTTGATAAATGAACAGAGTTTGTATAGAGGGATGGAAGGCTTATTTCCAAAAATTAATTTTAAACTAGACAATTTGCCCGCTAAAAAACAAGTAGTTGGTCATGTAGTCGAAACTTTGGAAATGATTGAAGCAGCTATTACTCAAAAAAATCAAGTGATTTTATTGGATAGTGGTTGCGTTTATAAAAATAATGAAGGGTTGGGGTATTTATCTGCCTTGGATTTAGATAGTTATGAGTTGATAACGCAGGAGAATATAGATTGAATGTTATTTAATTAATGGCAAAGAATGTAAATTAAATAAAGAAAGCCTACAATTCAAGAGAGTTGTTTTACAGTTTACTTTTGCGATATATTAGTAACACGATTCTCCTGAGTCGTAATACATTTTTAGCTAC